>NZ_JAROKN010000057.1:0-18115 GCF_029455255.1 Arthrobacter vasquezii
CGACCCTGTACTTCCACGTCCGGCATCCTTTCTGATTGGAACCTCGAATATCATCTTCCCGTGCTCGGCTCATTTTTGAAACCTTCCGCCTCCACCGCCGCTGGCAACCGCACCCACCATCGGTGTCACGAAGCGCAGCAACGCCGGCAACGCGAACAGGGCGACGACCATCAGCGAGACACCGGTAATCGTGTTCAAAAGCGCGTTACCACCAGCCAGCTCGGCGTCGATCAACCGGAAAGCCACCGCGTACACAATCGCTGCGGCTGGCTTGTAGAGGATGAAAGCGATGGTCCAGCCAATAGTTTTCTGGAACCACTGCCGCCCCATTTCCGTGTTGGTGAACGCCGCTGTCGTGGGCAGAATCCCGGCCAGAATGACGAGCATCCCGCTGCGGACCACCATCAACACGATCTGAGTAACAGAGGCGATAATTCCGATCAGTCCGAGGATGATCACCATGAACACGGCGACTTCCTCACCACCGGTCAACAGCATCGCCTGAATCGCAGGGGCGAACCCGGTTCCGTCCGTGGCCTGGTCAATGATCCAGGATGAGAACCCATCCGCGGCGATGATCAGGAAAGCGATCATCGCCAAACCCATCCCCGAAACCAGCGTCAACGTGAGGAGAGAGCGGACCAGCTCGCGCACAGGTGCCCCCCGCTGCTCCCACACCATACGAGTGCCCCCGACAATGACAGCGAGGACGGCCAGCGCCGCTGTCCAGTACCAAAGACCATCCTGCAGAAAGGAGACTGTAGGAGAGGCCGTCACACCATCCGTTGTTGTCAGATTGCTCGTCGGCATATCAACCCAGAAAGTCGCAAGCGTCGTAACGACCTGACTCAACGACTCGGCAATAGCGCGAGCCAAATTCTCGATTGCATCACCAACAGCTGTGCCAATCCAGCCCTCCGCTACCTCGCCACCTTGGCACCAGAGATCCCAGGGTGCACAGCCCTCCTCGTTCTCCATCAGAACTCGCCCCACCTGATGTAGTCATTAAGATTCTGGAGTTGCTGGAGTCCGGTGTTGCCAGTGGGAGGAAGGTTGATCTTCCAGTCACCGTCCTCCCAGACAAGTGGCGTCGGAAGCGACCCGAAAGAACCATTTTCCGTTTCGACCGCGATATCAACCGTGGCTTCCTGATCGGTATAGCCCCGGAGAATGAATCCTCTTATCTGCATGCTGGGAACGTTTTGCGAGCCGACTTCTTCCCCGTTGGCGATAGCTTCAAGGGCTTGATCTCGTACCGAGCTGTCAGCCGCGAGCTCTTGGTAAAGCTTTGCTGGATCTCCAAAGAATCCGGTTGCCCAAATGTTCGCAGCGGCGTAGAGCGCACCAGTTGGAGTTTGGGCGAAACAGGATCGGAAGCCGGTCTCGTCGGCCACACCAGGACCCGCCGTTTCCGGTGCGCTGGGAACGGCCATTGTTCCAACAAGTTCCCAGTCACTTTCGGGAGCTTCCCCGAGGGCAGTTTCGTCATTGTCTGGGAGGCCGCAGATGCTTTCGTCGGTTTCTTCTTCGGTCGGTGTGCCCGTTGAGCTGGGTGTGCTGTTGCTTGGTGCTGTTGTGCTTGCGTCCGGTTCGTCGTCCCCGCGTGGGAGGAAGGCGATGACGGCTACCGCGGCGATGAGCGCCACGATCAAAGCGGCGGAGAGGATGAATCCGGGTCGGGTGAAGGGGTTTCGTTTGTTGTCGGGGGTTGTTTCACTCATGGTGCCTCCTGTCCGGTTTAGACGAACGCGGTGACGAGTCCGGAGGCTCCTGCGACGATGACGCAGCCGGCGAGTACCCATCCGAGGCGGGCGAGGCCTTCGCCGCCTTCTCCGCGGCGGGTCTGGATCATCATGGTGATGCCGGCGATGATCACGCCAAGAACGCCGAGGGCGAGGGCGATCCATGCGGCCCACTTCAGGATGGTGAGCAGGCCTTCGGAGCCGGGAGGGGCCTCGCCGCCACCGGGGTTAGGGACTTGAGTGAGTACGTCAACAGCGGCAACTTGCATGCTGAGAGCGGAGTGGATCATGGTGAGACCTTTCAATTGGAGGCGACGCAGCTGGCCCTGTGTCAGGGCAGCAGTGAATTGATATCGGTGATGAATTTGCGGGTTTCCTGTGGCACCAGATCGGCGTCCACGGTGCCTGTGCGCCAGGCCTCAACCCATGGCAGATGCCACAGCCGCGGTGCACCCCCGCCGACAATGGTTGCGAGGTCGCGCAGCGGCTTCGGTAGTTTCCCCGGAGCATCGGCCAGCACGGCCAGTCCTAGCAGTTCCACTTCCGGCGGTTGCAGTGAGGTCCATTCGATGAGTGCCCGCCTGGCTGATTCCAGACCGTTCACGTTGGATCGACAGACCAGCAGGACGCGGGGAGGCATCTCCGCGCCCTCGACCACCGGCCAGGCATGCTCTGTGGGGCGGGACCCGTCGATCAAACGCGTTACCGCGTTCTCTCCCGCTCCCCCGTTTACACCAACGATCCAGAGCGCAGCGGAACCAGTGACATACCGGCGAGGAAGCCGGTCAGCTACATCAGGTTCCGGGATTCCGCGTTGTGGTGCGGCAGGTCCGGTCACTGCCGGTACGAAAGATGTAGAGGGTATGGGGGTCTCTGATTTACTGGGTGGAGCTACTGCAGCAATCCATCGATTAGACACATTCTTCAACTTACCAAGAAGTATTGATATTTGTGAACACTCGTTCGAGCGATAACTCTATTTCGATCTCTATGCCTAAAGGCGGAACCCGTCAGGGTTATCGAGCGGCGCGCTGGATGACGGAGGCCGGCGCGCCTGCGGTGCTCGTTACGGTGCTGCTGCTTCTGAGTAGCATCTCGTCGGTAAGTGGGATTAGAGGTGTCCTGTATGGCTTGATCGCTGTGCTGTTTGTGACCGGTCTTCCGCTCCTGTGCGTAGTTCTCCTTGCTAGGAGGGGTCGATTGGCGGACCACCACATCAGTGTTCGAACCCAGCGAGCTCCTGTGCTTGCGGGTGCTTGTCTGTCATTGCTGCTTGGGCTCGGTGTCTTGCAGTTGCTCGGTGCGCCGCTACAGCTGACCGTCATGATCCTGAGCGTGCTTGCCGG
Source organism: Arthrobacter vasquezii (assembly GCF_029455255.1). NCBI lineage: Bacteria > Bacillati > Actinomycetota > Actinomycetes > Micrococcales > Micrococcaceae > Arthrobacter > Arthrobacter vasquezii. Next base: position 3,089 of record NZ_JAROKN010000057.1, read on the forward strand.
GATCCTCGCGGTGTTAGCGGTGAACCTGGTGTGGAAGCTTTCGGCTCATGCCGCAGTGGCGTCCTTCTTCATGATTGCAATGGTCATGATCTTCGGCTGGGTGGGTCTGGTCAGCGCCGTCGTTCCCCTGGCTGTCGGCTGGTCGCGTGTACGCCTCGGCGCTCACACCACACTGCAGGTACTCGCCGGCTTGACGGTAGGACTACTGATTGGCGCCGGATTCATGGCTTTGATGGTGTATTAGACGCGTGCTTTGCTGCGCGGGATGAGGTTCCGTTGCCGCCTTAGGTCCAGGCGCCGCGAGATCCACGACAGGGTCGGAGCCAGGGCGACAATAACCAGTGCGGTATATGTGACGGCGTCGATCGCAGGTTGCATGGGGAACCAGAAGTCCAACCCATGCCACACAGGCAGCGTCATCACCAGGCCGAAACCAGCGGCAAACAACCCGGCCGCCCATCGAGCTGACGGTATACGTGCAGTGCATCGGGCAGCGCGGGTGCATCCTCGAACGAGGGCGGCTGCGATGAAGGCCGGGTATAGCCTACTGACAAACCGGTAAGCCTCTACCCATGGTTGATCGGCGTAAGCGTTCAACCCCATCGAACTGGTCGGCACGTCGGCCAAGAAGAAGGTGGCGGCGGTGGCAGTAATGCATAGTGCCAGTACACGATTCCCAAGAGGGCCGGTGATCGTCTCTTTCGCCTCGAATGAGCCAACTGCTCCCGCGACGCGCAAGCCGACAATGGTGAAGACGCCGATCAGCATCACGCGGGATGCCAAGTTCGCGAGATTCATCCCGCCGAGAGCGGCGTCCACTGCGGCATAAATGTTCGGAATTGCCAGCGCGAGTACCGTGCTTATCAGCGCGAACGCAAAAAGAGAGGAACGATTGTGACCCCGCATGGCTGCTGGAACTCGAGTCAAGGTCAGAACTGAACACAAGACCAAAAGAACCCACGCCATCAGGGTTGAAGGACTCATCCGAGGTTCCCCCAAAACTCCTCAGCCTGTTGCTTATTGTGTTGCCTCTGCCAGTATCCCCGGTTCACCACCGTCAGTTTCCGGATGGCCAACGAAAACAAGTCGCTCTCCCCTAGTGCTCTTAGAGCTTCGAATCTGCCATTGGCGGGCCAACCGCCCTCGGCCTCCGTCAGTAGGCCGCCGACCACCAAGCCACTGGCTAATGACACGCCTGCTTGCCGCGCAATATCGACAGCCAATGGGGCGGCGAACTTGGTCTTCAGTCGAGTGGACAGGGTGGAAGCGGTAATGCCCAACCGCGCTGCCATGACGGAACGGAGATCGCCGGGATCTATGGCATCGACCCAGGAGCGCACCGAATCTTGCTGTGGAATGGGCCTCAGCATGGACGGCTCCATAGCGGACAAATCCCCTGCTCTTCCGAGCACCTCACGCAAAACATCGAGGTAGTGAACCTGACTGAGCAGTTCGGCCTCGGTCGGCACACTGGTCCCCGTCAAGAGGTCTACATATCCCTCAAAAGAGGACAACGCCTCCAGGGGGTCAAGGTTCTTGGCGCGAGCGGCGGAAATCACTGTGGATTCAGCGACCTTATTACGCACGATCTGTTGATGCAGCGTAGTTGACTTCAAGCCGCTCAATCGCGCCAGTTCTCGGGCGCTTACTTCAGGAAACCACTGATCGCTCCACCGCTGGAACTCGCGCGCGGAGACCGGCATCGGCGGCACCCTCCCGTGTGGACGACAAAAGTCAGTTGTTCATAGTCAACCACCCCTCAGTGTTCACAAAACTCTAAAATCTCTAGTACTTTGATAAACATAAACACGATTTGAGTTCGGGGGTACAGATGAAGCACACGGTCGCGGTTGCTTCGATCGTACTCGTGCCGGCATCCCTGCTCGGACTTACGTTCTCGCTCCTTCTGCTACCCGCCGAGAGCCCTTTAGCTGCAGCTGGCACTTGCACGGTGGCAAACACACCTGCCGTCACACCGGATGACCTGCCCATCCCGGAGGTTGCCGGATATTCGAGCACCCAGTTGATCAACGCTGCGTTGATCATCAACGCAGGAAAAGCTCTCAAGGTGAGCGTTAAGGGCCAGGCCATCGGAGTGATGGCCGCGATGGGTGAATCGAGCCTCCGGGTGCTCGACCGTGGCGACGGTGCAGGCCCGGATTCCCGCGGCCTCTTCCAGCAGCGCGATAACGGTGCGTGGGGATCTTACGAAGATCGTATGGACCCCACGACCAGCGCCACCAACTTCTTCAAAGCCCTCCAAAAGGTCGACGGTTGGGAATCCCTCTCCCCCACCGAAGCCGCCCACCGGGTACAGCGCAACGCCGACCCGTTCCACTACGAGCAGTACTGGGCAGACGCTATCGACGTCGTTGCCGCCGTCGCTGACATTGAAGGACTCGAAACCTGCCTCTCAGGTGGCCCGCAGCTCGCAGGTGTTGGCGACGACCTGCCCTGGCCTAACTCCCCGTTCTGCCCCATCGGTGGTACCTGCCCACCAGGTGCCGTCTCCCCACTGGGCATGTACAACCGCGAATGCACCGACTTTGCCCTCTGGCGGCTCAACAAAATGGCCGGGTCCACTTCCGACCCGTGGAAATTCCACAACTCAGACCTTGCCCTCGGCAACGCCGAAACGTGGATCAACGCCTGGCACCGCCAAGGCTGGGACACCGGACAGGAACCCCAAGTAGGAGCCGTGGCCTACTACGCCGCCAACGTCAGCGGAGCCGGAGCTGTGGGCCACGTCGCTATCGTCGCCGGAATCAACGACGACGGCACCGTGGCGATCGAGGAATACAACGGCATGGCACCGCCGAATGATCACCAGTACAGCACCCGCAACATTCAGCCCGGCGAAGTCAGCGCCTACCTCTACTTTCCCGGCGACGACTAAGGAGAACAGCCATGAAACCCCTCGCACCAGGCCAGCCCCGTAAGAAGCCTCTACGGGCCACCGCCCTCAGTGTGACAACCGCAGCGGTGCTGCTCTGCACAGCATGTTTCAGCGGAGACAGGACCGGCGCCAGCAGCGAGGAAACCACCATGCCAGAGCCAACACCCACCAGCACCTACACACCCTCGCACAGCGTCGGAGACGGCCCCCAGGCACCCATTACGGACGTGCCAGAGAATCCCGAATGGACACCCGAGGCTGAGGGCGCGGCCAAGGAAACAGCGGTGAACGCGATGCGGGACTTCGCCCGCCCTGGGGTCGAGGAAACCCAATGGGCGAACGACTTCGCCCGCTGGCTCACCCCTGACGCCACCGTTTCCTACTCGTCCGTGGACCCGGCCAACGTGCCAGTCACCGAAGTGACCGGACCGGCCACGCTGGAGGTCGATGAAACCAACGGGTTCGGCGTCATCGCCACAGTGCCCACCGATATAGGCGACTACCGTGTGCAGCTGCTCCGTCAGGGTCAGGATGAGCCGTGGAAGGTCAACCGGCTCTACCCGCCCGAAGGTGCCAACTAGCCAGAACGATCACACGAACGAACGATCCAACTCTTACCGATCCGCCTCTGACGTAAGGAAACCATCACCATGACCACCAGCCAGGTCGAAGTATCGGCCTTCCCCCATGTACGGGCGATAGTCAGCGCCAACGGCACCGGAGAAGTCGTCATCGCAGGGAACTCCCGGCCCATCGACGCACCCGACGAAACAGCACTGCGCCGCGAGGCCCTGACGATTGTTACTGATCTGGCCGGTGTGCTCAGCCGCCCGGTACGCGTCTACACCGAAGGCCCCGAAGGGGACGGGGAACTAGTCGTGCATCCGGACGGGAACATTGACGAAGTCGCAGCTGAAAGCAACGGCCGCAGACGCCGTGCTGAAACGCCCGTCAGCACACCAGCACCGCCGGTAACCTCAGTCCCGTCCTCAGTGCCCGCTCCAGCCGTGCAGGAGCCGCAGCCAGCGGCAACACAGCTCCCGCGGACTACCTCCCGCGACGCAACCGCAGCGCCCGACCAGCAGGACACATCAGCGGCGGTCACTCCAGCTCCAGACGTTCCTACACGCCGCAGCTTGAAGGAAACTTCCTTCCTCATTAGCGATCCAGTAGTCCAGCCGGCCACCCAGGGATTCCGTGGCCTCATGGCGCGCATGGGAATGCGCATGAGCCCATCCGAAGCGGAAATGGCCGAACGCGCCGACATTCACGCTGTCTCTCAGCACTGGCCCGGACCACGCACCATCGCCGTAGTAAACCGTAAGGGCGGGGCGAACAAGACACCGACCGTTGCCGCGCTGTCCGCCGTTTTCGCTCGATACGGCGGTGGCGGAGTGCTCGCGTGGGACAACAACGAGAACCAGGGCACTTTGGGTTGGCGCACCGAGCAAGGCCCGCACTCATCGAGTGTGCTGGATCTGCTGCGCGACAAAGAGCAGTTGCTCTCCCCTCTGGCTCACAACGCGCTGCTGGCGCACTACGTGCACCACCAGACCGAGGACAAGTACGACGTGCTGCGCTCTGATGAGAACGACGAAGGCGATCACGAGATCTCCGCTGATGAAGTAGACGCCGTTCACTCCGTGGCCGCGAAGTATTACCGGATGATCGTCATGGACTCCGGCAACACAGCCCGCGCCGCGAACTGGCGTGCCATGATCGGGCACACCAACCAGCTCGTCATCCCCACCACCACCATGGAAGACCGGGCAGAAGCCGCGAAGCTCACCTTGCAAACGCTCGCGGCAAGGGACGGACACTCGGCCAAGCTTGCTGAGAACGCCGTGGTGATCATCTCCCAGTGGAAGCCCGAAGACGGTGACGAAGCCCGCCGCATCGCGGCCGGCTTCGGACCGCTCGTCCGAGCCGTCGTAACCGTTCCCTACGATCCGGCCCTCAAAGCCGGCCGCATCCGCCACAACGCCCTTAAACCAGCCACACAGCGAGCCTGGCTCGCAGCTGCAGCCGCCGTCGCTAAAGGGTTGTGAATAGTAGTGGGATCATCAAGTCTCGTCGCGACACGCCGAGCACGGCAAAGTTCCGGGAACGGATCGGGAACGCCGAGAGCTTGGTCCGGATCGCACCATGAGTTATTCACAGGACCTGCGATACGACCTGAAAGGGTTCCATTACTTCCACGTGCGGACTACCCCGACCGCACGACAGCGCCCCAGCAGGTTTCTTTATCTGTTTTCAGTATTGGTTCCATTACTAACTTTGGAACCTCACCAGAGCCTGTAGATGGGTGTGAGGGTTTCCTCTGGAAGCAGACGGTGCTTCCGCGCCAGTACTGGGAACAGGGGTCAGAAGTGTCCGGACACGAGAAGTGCTCGAAGGTCCCACACAATGGCGAAGGACTTTGGTACTTTGCTCATGAGTTGAAAACAGTAATTGCTTTGAACCTTCTGGTGGATGCAATACGACATTCAACTTATGAGGATCCGCTGTGCGAATCACCGGCCAACTACAGGTCGAATGGACGCACTGAAGTAAAGGACAGATGGACGATGGCTACATCAGGACATCCCCGCGGAGGTGGGCGCCCCAGCAAGGGACCTCGTCAGTTCGTGGGCGGCAAGGTTCCTACGCGTATGGCCGAGCAGGTTGCTCGCGCAGCGGAGCTCGAGGGTCTAACCATCACCGACTTTATAGAGTCCGCTCTGGCTATGCGCCTACAGCATGTCGATCTGACCGCACGAGATAACCAGGAGGAACTGCCTATCGCAGTGGCCTCTTAACGCATGAAGAGGCCCGCACATGGCGGGCCTCTTATGACGAAGTTGCAGCCGTTCACCTAAATGCTTGCCGGCGACCAGGTGAAAAGCCAGTACAGATCCCTCACGGGATTTGCGTCAGATAAGTCCGAGGGCTTATCTGTTCCCCCTCATCGGAAGGAACATTCTCATCGTACAGCAGCGCATCTTCGCGCGCCCAGAACATTCAGAAACGGGCGCCCCGCGTGTCGCCTCGGTCAAAGATGACCCAGCGACCGTCTTTGCAGCTCTCGCGCCACTCCTGGCCGGGCAACCACGCATCCGCATCTCCAAAGACGGAGGTCGGAGCTACCCCCTACACAATGAGCGGGACCTGACCGATAAAGCACCTACTATGCCGGCAGCAGTACGCATCTTCGGCAAGGACGGGACCTGTCGAGCGCTCTTTTTCGACTTCGACTCATCCGTGGATGGCATCGACCGGGTGGACGCCGAGGTTCACCTCTTCACCAGCTGGCTGTACAAGCACAGCATTCGCTGGATCGCCGACCACTCCCCCAACGGCGGGCGCCACATCTACGTTCCGCTCGCTGAACGCCTACCCTTCCATGAGGCCCGTGAGCTTGTCGAAGCCATAGGCACCCGATACCGAAGCCTGGATAAGTCCCCCCACCAGAGCATCGACCGCGGATGTATGCGCACCCCTGGTGCCATACACAAGCGCGGCGGCTACCAGGTACTCGATATGAGTCTTTCCATGGCCTACGACATCGTGCGCCGGCCCAACGCCGCTCGACTGATCCAGTCCCTCAGGAACGACCTTCAGGCTGAGATAGCCGGTGTGCGCGCGCTCCGGCTCGAACAGACGTATGAGGGGCCCAAGGACGACGGAGCAAAGATCGACGGCCCGCACCGCCGGATGTCACGTCGGATGCTCGACATCGCCACCAAGGGGATGTACGACACAGCACGCTACAGCTCGCCCTCTGAGGCACGTCAGGCTGTCCTGGTTGCAGCGGCCGCCGCTGGGTTGTCCATTACAGATGTCGACCGGCGGATGAAGCAGGGGCTCTGGCCAGGTCTCGCCCAGTTCTTTGCACGTTACTCAACCTCACACCGTGCGGCTGCCTTCAAACGCGACTGGGACAAAGCAACCCATCACGTCAGGGCGAATCGGACGCTCAACGTACCGGGTAAGGACAATGTCCGTAAATACCCCACTAGCCAGCCAAATACACAGCCCCAGGGGATTCTTGGTTCTCCACCCATCGGTTCCGATCACGAACACAGATTTATCCGGACTTGGCGCAATGCCCTAGCTATCGCGGAAGTGCGTTACAGAGGAACTCGACAAGGTTTGGCGCGAAGGATGGTCCTTCGCGCCCTCGGTGCTGCAGCGCATATGACAGGCAGCAGGTTCATCGAGTTCGGTGTCCGGTCGATCGCCGTTGCCACCGGAATGGACCACACCACTGTCGCTGCCCACCTGAGAGACCTGCGCCATGAGCCAGAACCGCTCATTACCCAGGTCGTCGAAGCCAAGGGCACACACGCCGACCAGTACATGCTCACGCTTCCGGCAAACCTTCAGAGCGCTGCAGAAGCGATGTCTTGGCGTGCCGGCAAACTCCACTCCCTCCGCCCAGCCTTCAGGGAGCTCGGCCTGCCGTCCGCGTTCGTATACGAGGCGCTCGAACAATCCCCCACTCCCCTATCCACCACGCAGTTGGTGGAAGCAACGGCCCTGAGTCGGACTGCGGTCACCGAGGCCCTGGAGATCCTCGCCGCCTGGAAGCTGGTATCCCGCGGCGATCCGGAGAATCGCGGTTGGTCGATCGACCCGTCCGGTAGCTTGGCCTGGGTCGCCGAGTATCTGGGGGTAATCGACGCCGTCACCGCTCAAATCACCCGCTACCAGGAGGAACGTGCAGTCTGGCACTCCTGGCTTGCCGGACGCTCCATCGAAGGGCAACCACTCCTCTCCCCCGGCGACTCCTATCCCTGGCATCTCGCTGAGCCTCCCCCAGATGATTGGGAGCTCTCGGAGATGGCATTCCTCCTGGCCGGATAAAACTACCATTACTTCTGTTACATCCATTAGTGGCAACGGTGGCAACGGTTCTACTCCCCCACCGAACCCCTACCCCATTGCAACCTGGCTTGCTGAGGCCGGCCGAAACTTCCCATTACTCCTGTCGCTTCCGAACCTGGGATAGCTTCCACGCGAATCAACAGCAGCAATGGAACCATTATGTGAAATGGAAGTTTCGCCACCAACGGCCCCTTTCCACCTACTTAAGGTTGTCCCCGAAACTTCCCTTACTACCGAAGGTCCAGATGAGCGTTCTACTAAACCCACTGCCCGGTCGGTGAAACGCCGCGGGCTCCTGCTACTGGATAAGCTCATCGTGACCGGACAAGCACAACTTTGAGCACCGAACAGCCCTCAAGCCGACCGGCCTCTTGAGCCATGTGATCGGAGAGGCCTAGGACGCGTACAGCTGCTCGAATGGGTGGACGGGGAGAAGTAATGGTTCCATTGCTCACATTTGTAGTGGTTGCGGGAGGTAATGGAAGTTGCGGTAGTAATACACCCAATGCTGCCGTAACTTCCGTTGTCAGTAAGGAAGTTACGGAAGTTGTGGAAGCCTAAAAATCAATAGAAGTCTTAAAAGTAACGGAAGTTTTTAGACCGGCCTCGTCCTACTTCCACCTTGAGCATGCAGGGCGCTGGAGCCAGCCTTGCATGGCTGAAATTCGTTGCGGGCCTGCTTCAAGAAGTAATGGAAGTTTTGTCGTCGTATCCCGACGCCCTTGCCAGGAGCGCCGTATGTAGGCGTTGATTCACTGCGCTCTGGGACAATTCGCCGTAATGGAACCGTTGCTACCTTTCAACGAGACCGTCTGGAGTGTGTCGCGGGCAGTGATGGCAGTATCGGCCAAAAGAGACCATTGGAAGCATTGGTTCCATTCAGACTCGCGCAAGGCGCTACCAACGGTAGTAATGGAAGTAAATGGGATCTTCGGTGCGGCTTCCGATAGTAGCCACGAGGACATAGTCTTCGTCAGGCTTAATACTTCCTTTGGTACCAAAGCTACCAAAGGTTCCAAAGATACCGACGGTAGTAATGGAAGTTCGACTACCATTTCGCCGTCGTCCCGCGTGGCGCGAACTGGGAACAGCCGGCCGCTACTACTGTGGAGAAAAATCGGTCTTGCCGGCCCGGTTCGTCCCTGACCAGGACGCTTCCTGTCAGTCTCGGCTCGACCGCAGCGCGTGACTACGGAAGGTACTGGCAGATGCCGGCGAGAATCATTGCAGTTTGCAACCAGAAGGGCGGGGTCGGTAAGACTACCGTCGTCACCGGGCTGGCCGAGTCGTTCTCGCAGAAGCTCGGCAAATCTGTTCTAGTGATCGACGCAGACCCTCAACGGAACACTACTTCGGCGATGGGCGTGACCGAGCCAGAGTTCACCCTGAATGACGTCCTCTATGGGGATCCGGACAACAACCAGAAGATTGCCCCTGGCGTAGCCGGGGATGCGATCATCCCGGCGGGCGAGGAATGGCAAGCCAGAGCGGACAGGGGAGAGAACTACCCCACGGTTGACCTCATAGCTTCAGAGCGGAACCTTGCTTCCCGGGAGCGCGATTCCATGATGGCCCGCGAGCACCGTTTGCGCATCGCGTTGAAGGGGGTTGCCGACCAGTACGACATCGTGTTGATCGACTGCCCGCCCTCATTGGGCCTCCTGACCGTGAACGCGCTGACCGCCGCCAGCCATGCACTCCTGGTCACTGAACCTCGCGTCTCGTCAGTCGAAGGACTGTCGGAGATCGTGACAACCATTGCGGAGGTACAGGAGAACCTAAACGAGGACATCGAGCTGGTCGGCGTCATTGTAAACAAGGAGCGCAAGGGTCGGTCCGATCAGACCTACTGGATCAACAAAGTGCGCAGCGACTTCGGCGACCTCGTGCTGGATCCGCCGCTGCCCGACCGCGAAATTTTCGCCAGGTCTCAGGCAGCATCCCACCCCCTCAGGTCATTCGGATCGGTAGCGAACATCCTCCGGTCCGATCTTGAGCAGCTCGCACAGTTGATCTGGAAGGGGAGTGGGGAATGAGCCGCCCTGATCCCGCACCCAGAAGGGGAGGGGAGGTGGACCCGCTGGCGAAGCTGCGCCCCAAAGGTATGAAGAAGGCGCCCTCGCGCAGCGTTGTCGAAGAGATGGGTGCGGCTACCGAACCACCACCGCCGGCCCCCACCCTCCACGCCGTGACAAGTGCCAGGGATGAGCCGGAGTCTGTCCCTGGACCGGCGGCTGAATCGGCGAGGCCGACCTATCAGCAGGAACAGCCCGTGCAGCCCATTCCAGCACCTGAGCCACCGCGCAGGGCAGATCCCGAGCCGAGGGAGCCGGAGGTTGCGCAACAGTCCGCTGAGCCTGCCTCTGTGAGTGCTCAGAAGAAGCTGAAGAAGACTGGGTACTGGGAGCCGCCAGAGTTCGGTGAGCGCATGCGCGCTGCGTTCGTGGACACATCCGCGGCAGAGGGCCACGAATCCCTCTCGGCGTTCATTTGTTCAGTGCTAGAACGTGAAGTCGAACGTCTCGAGGAAAAGTACAACGGCGGGGAGCGGTACAGGAAGGGCGCACGGGGCGTACGCCGCGGACGACCCGTGGGCAGCTGACGGGCTGTTGCCCATTGCAACGACCACCAAGCGCGAGGAATAGGACTTCACTTCGTTCGGGCTGACAGGAAACCTACTCTGTTTTGCTGCTGTCCTTCGGATTGTGCGTGCCTGCTCCGCAGCGTCAACCGGCTGGCGCCGGCTGCGGGCACCCCAATCCCTGTCCCGCGCTCCTGCGTCGCTTATTTCCTCCCAGGATTGGCGCACTCCTTGCACCTACGGCGTTGAGCACTGCTCCGTCAGGCACAGCTGCGCGTTGCTCCGCCAGCAGGCAAAACAACGACGGGGGAGAGGGGTAACTGCTGGTACACCACAGCCCAGCTTCCCCACCTGCGAAAGAGGAGCACACATCTCATGACCGATCTGGAAATGATCGACCCGGCCACCCTGACCATCGACGCGAACGTCCGCGCCGACGTCCAGCTCGACAAGGCGTTCCTGGCTTCGATCAAGGAGCACGGCGTCATCCAGCCCGTCGTCGCCCACCGTGGTGAGGACGGGGGAGCTCACGTCCTGTACGGGCAGCGGCGCACTCTCGCCGCCGTCGAAACGAAACAGCCACTGATCCCGGTGTATGTGGTGGACAGCCTCACCGAAGCGGACCGGTTGGCCAAGCAGGTCGTGGAAAATGACCACCGCCAGGCGCTCACGGATCACGACCGGGCCGAAGCGTTCCACCAACTCTCACTGCTGGGGGTCTCGGCCACGCAGATCGCCCGGAAAACCGGGGCGAAGAAAGCCACTGTCGATTCGGCGCTAAAGGTCCGTACCAGCGACACCGCCACAGCAGCCCTCGCCAACGGCATGACGCTGGAGATGGCCGCCGTCATTGAAGAGTTCCACGGCGACGAGGACGCGATCGCCAAGCTCGAGCAGGTCGCGGATCAGAATCCGCAGGGCTTCGACCACACGGCCCAGCGGCTCCGCGACGACCGCACGCGCGCCGCCCTGATCGCAGAAGCCACCGCCGAAGCCGAAGCGCAGGGCTTGAAGGTCGTGGACGAGGATGTGTCCTACTGGGACTACAAGGGCGCGATGGCCCGCATCAGCGACCTGCGCACCAGGGAGGGTGAACCACTCACCGTTGAGGATGCCGACGCCGTGCACATCGGCTGGTCCTATCTGGGCGAGGTCCGTGTCACCTACCTGAACACCGATTGGAAAGCCGCGGGCTTCACCAAACTCGGCGCGGCCCGGTCAGGGAAAATGACCGAGGAGGAAAAAGCCGAACGGCGCACCGTGATCGAGAACAACAAGGCGTGGGACGCCGCCACAAGCGTACGCATCGAGTTCGTCCAGAAGCTCCTGAAAGCCAAAACCACACCCAGGGGAGCGCTCAAATTCGTTGCCCAGTCCATGGGAGCGCACGGATATACGGTCGCTGATGGGCTGTCCAAGCACAGCGGTTTCGCCGCCGAGTTGCTCGGAGTCGCTAACGAGTACGGGGCGCTGACCGTGATCACCGGCAAGGCGACCGCGAAGCACGAGACCAACGTCCTCGCCGTGGTCCTGGCCGGGTTCGAGAAGAGCCTGTCCCGCGCCTCATGGCGCAACCCGTGCAGCACGGCCAAGGACTACCTCAACCAGCTAGCTGTCTGGGGTTACACGCTCAGCGACGTGGAAACCCTCATCACCAACCACGGAAACACAGAAACACAGGAAACTGTAAACACAGAAACCAGTGCCACCAATGAAGCCCCGACGCCGGGGGAGACGTTCGAGGACGTCCAGACGGATGAGGAAGAACTGATCGCGGAGGAAACCGGGTACGCCGAAGCGAGCTGACCTAGGGGTGCTGCCCGGCCCGGACGGAGCCGGCCCAGGCGAATGACCTGGTGACTCGCTCGCTCCCACCAGGAAACGGGCCTCACTGCGTTCGGACTGACGCCCTGTGAATCGATCAGGTGAGCGGCCCTTCGCTTCGCTGCGGCCTGATAATGCCGGGCGCTCCTGCGTCACACCCGGCATTTGGTTCTTGTTTTGCTGCTGTCCTTCGGATTGTGCGTGCCTGCTCCACCAGCTCAACAGCTGACGCTGCTGCGTGCCCCGCAGAAGGGTGTCCGGCGCTCCCACGGTCGCTTATTTCCTCCCACCTTCCACGGACCCCTTGCCCTGACGGGTTGCCCTGGTTCCGTCAGGCACAGCTCCGCGATGCTTCGCCAGCAGGCAAAACAACGACGGGGGAGAGGGAAACCTACCTGCTGGATCACCACCGGGCAGAACCTCCCTACCCTGCGACAAAGGAGCACATCGTGAACACCACCAGCCACCCACACCCCCGCTACGGCGCGGTGACCCGTTTCGTGTCCGTCCCCGACACCGGCCGGACCGTCAACATCGCCGGGTACGCCGCCCCCGTGCAGGAACTGCGGGAAGTCACCGAGTACCGGGAACTGGGGAAACTCACCGCCTGCAACCTCCTGTTGAGCGGGGATAACCCACACCGGGACCGCGCCCGCGCACGGTTCACCATCGACACGACCACCGGCCTCAGCCACTGACCACCGGGAAGGACACCGATCATGACCATCACGCGCATGCTGACCCGTACCGTCACCGCCGACACCACCGAGACCATCACCGCCCCCGCGCTGCCCGCCGACGACAGGACCGGCGATGGGTACGACTGGATGAACACCCTGAACGGCTCCGGCTGGGTGCCACTGCCCGGGTGGGGGAGTGAGGGCTGGGACGCTGGAGCCTGGCCCTACATCATCTTCACCGTGGCACGGCATCGCGACGAGGTAGGGGAGCTGTTCGGGTACGGAACTTACGTTGAAGGCGACACCCGCGCCCACTGGTACCGCTCCCAGGAGGCATGCTTCGAAGCGCTCACGGAGGACGTGTTCTTCCACTGGAAATCCGGCCAATCCCACGGCCCCCAGAACCTCCCGCCGACCGCCGCCGGGCTGGCCGCCAGGGACCGCCAGCCGTACGACCCGGCCTTCTAACCCGCTTACGGGGACGAGTGCCCCTGCCACCTTCGGGCGGTGGGGGTGCTGTCTGGCCCGGACGGAGCCGGCCCAGACGAGAAGGGCACTGGTGACTCGCCCGCTCGCACCAGGAAACGGGCCTGCGCTACCGCTCCGGACAGTAGCTGCCGGCGGCTCCTGCGTCACCGCCGGCAGGGTCTTTTTGGTTTTTTGCTGCTGTCCTACGGATTATGTGTGCCCGCTCCACCGGGTCAACAGCTGCGCTGCTGCATCCGCCCAGAAGGTGTCCGGCGCTCCTGCGTCGCTTATTTCCTCCCACCTTCTGGGCTCCTTTGCCCCTTGCGGGGTTGACCCGGCTCCGTCGGGCACAAGCAAGCGAGCTTGCCAGCAGGCAAAACAACGACGAGGGGAGAGGGCAACTGCTGGACCACCACAGCCCGAAACCCCACTCTGCGACTAAGGAGCACCACATCATGGGAAAGACCCCACTGTCTGTTTCGTCCCCGGCCGACATTCTGGCCTACGTCCTGCACACCCTCGGCTTCACCCCGCAGGATTCATTCGTGTTCCTGACCATGCACGGCAAGCGGGTCGGCGCGACCCTGCGCCTCGACGCACCCGGGGACGAGGTCAGCCCCGCCCAGTACACGGCAACCGTCCAGCACTACTTGGCCCACGACCGGGAGGCGGACGGCGTCCTGTTCATCGCCTACACCGACCGGGTCACCATCGACGGCACCAAACCCTACAGCGAGCACTCCACCGCCATCGACACCGCCCTCGACCACGCGGGGACACCGATCCGCGACAGCTGGCTGGTGACCAGTGAGCACTGGGAAACCTACTTCTGCCAGGACCCGGACTGCTGTACCCCGCGCCCGCTGGATGAGGTCACCGACAGCATGCTCAACGCCCACCTGATCTACGAGGGCTCCAACCCCACCGCCGGGACCATCACCATCCCCGACTACACCGGGAACACCACTCAAACCCTCGACCGGATCGGGGACATCATCACCGGGTGGACCATCACCGACCCCGCCGACTGGAGTGCTCCGGTCATGACCGAATGCCGGGCACTGTGGCAGGAAACCCTCGGCGTAGTCCCGGATGAGGACACGGCCCTGCACCTGATTGCGGCCCTGCACGCCCCGGCGGTACGGGACCGGATCATCGCCGACACCATCAGCACCGACGATGACCCCGATACGTTCGCCGAGGTCGTGATCGGACGCTACCCCGGACGCCCCGACTGGGACCGCGTCGACGCCACCCACGACCTCCTGGCCGGGCTCCTCTCGTCCACCCCGCCCGAAGCCCGGGCACCGTTGTTCGCGTTCCTCGGCTGGATCCACTGGTACAAGGGCCGCTCCTCGATTGCCGCCCAGTACCTCACCACAGCGCAGGACACCGACCGGGAGCACCGGCTCACACAGCTGCTGACCCAGCTCGTGAACACCGGAACCCTCCCCGCATGCGTCACCAGCAAGGACACCGCCTACCAGCGCTAACGTAAGGCTCTAGGGTTGAAGAGACACCCTAGGGTTGAAGAGCTGGGGCAGGGAATGGAACGGGTTCCCTGCCCCAGCTTCCCCTTGGGTGAGCGGCGGCGGCCTCCCCCGCTGGCGCACTGAGGAAAGATGGGTTTCAGGTGGCAAGGGAGGGGTTCCTGACTTACCCGCTGCGTGACGGCTGGCATCTCTTTCGGTGCTTGCTGGTCTATGAGGAGA
>NZ_JAROKN010000058.1:0-16959 GCF_029455255.1 Arthrobacter vasquezii
CGGCCGCGGAGGTGCTGCCGGTGCGCGACTGCTGGGATCCTCGCGGCTTCGGAGCTCGCGGCTGTGAACCTCGCGGCGCTGTGGGGGAAGTACGAGTCGCCATACCCGCTACGCTACCGGACGGCGCCCGCCGTTCCCGGGATTAGCGCGCCCGTCAGGCTTCAAGCACAACCGGAATGATCATCGGGCGACGCCGGTAGCGGCGGTTTACCCAGGTCCCTACGACGCGGCGAACGACCTGCTGTAGCTGATGCGCTGTGTGGTCCTTGTTGCTCATGACAGCTTCTGCCAGTGCGGTGCTGATCCTGGGTTTGATGTCATCGAAGACGGAGTCATCCTCGGCGAATCCGCGCGCGTGGATGTCCGGACCGGAAACGATTGTCCCGGTGCTGCGGTTGACTACCGTGATGATCGAGATGAAGCCTTCCTCACCGAGGATGCGCCGGTCCTTCAGATCGGCATCGGTGATCTCGCCGATGCTGGAGCCGTCCACATAAACGTAGCCGCACTCGACTGCACCAACGATCCGGGCGACGCCGTCCGACAAATCCACCACTGAGCCGTCGTCGGTCTGGAGCACGTTTTCCGCCGGGACGCCCGTCTGGATTGCGAGTTTTCCGTTGGCTATAAGGTGGCGGGTTTCGCCGTGGACAGGCATGACGTTCTTCGGCTTGAGGATGTTGTAGCAGTAGAGCAATTCACCGGCAGCGGCGTGACCGGATACGTGTACCCGGGCATTGCCCTTGTGGATGACGTCGGCGCCCAGTTTGAGAAGTCCGTTGATGACACGGAAGACGGCGTTCTCATTTCCGGGGATGAGCGAGGAGGCAAGGATCACCGTATCTCCCTTTCCGACGGTGATCTGATGGTCCCCGTTGGCCATGCGTGAAAGCGCTGCCATCGGCTCACCCTGCGAGCCCGTGGACATCAGCACCACCCGGTCATCGGGAAGGCTATCCACGTTCTTGACGTCGACGAGGATTCCATCGGGTACGCGCAGGTATCCCAGCTTGGCGGCAATTGTCATGTTGCGCACCATGGAGCGCCCGGCAAAGCAGACGAACCGGCCGTGGGCCGCCGCCGCGTCGAGCACCTGCTGAACCCGGTGGATATGCGAGGAGAAGGACGCGACGATGACGCGCTTGCTCACCTGGCCGAAGAGCCGGTCCAATTCCGGACCAATCTCACGCTCGGCGGTGGTGAAGCCTGGAACATCGGCGTTGGTGGAGTCAACCATGAACAGGTCGACGCCCTCTTCTCCCAGCCGCGAGAATGCACGAAGGTCGGTGATACGACCGTCGAGCGGCAACTGATCCATCTTGAAATCGCCCGTGTGCAGGACAGTGCCGGCCGCAGTGCGGATAAAGACGGCAAGCGCGTCAGGGATGGAGTGGTTAACTGCAATGAACTCGCATTCGAAGGGCCCGAACTGCTCAATCTGGCCCTCGGCGACGGTGAGCGTGAACGGCTTGATCCGGTGTTCCTGGAGCTTCGCCTCGATCAATGCGAGCGTCAGCTGGGATCCAATCAGCGGGATGTCGTTCTTGAGACGCAGGAGGTACGGCACTGCACCGATGTGATCCTCGTGTCCGTGAGTAAGCACCAGGCCCACGATGTCATCCAGACGATCCTCGATGTAGGAGAAATCAGGCAGGATCAGGTCCACACCGGGCTGGGTCTCCTCCGGGAACAAGACTCCGCAGTCAACGATCAGCAGCTTCCCGCCGATCTCGAAGACCGCCATATTCCGGCCGATCTCACCGAGGCCGCCAAGCGGAACAATCCGAAGCGTTCCCTCGGCGAGCGGTGGAGGCGAAACGAGTGCGCTTCCTGCGGGTTCTGTCATGGATTGGCCTTTCAGATGCTATCGGGTAGTGCCCGCAGAGAAGTCCCAACCCGCTTCCGCGAGGTCGGTGAGTACCGGCTCCATTTCGACGGCGGTGGGCTCGACCAGCGGCAGCCTCACCACGGAGTTTGCCAGCACACCTTGCATCCGAAGGATGTGCTTGGCTGAAATTGCGCCGGGGATGTGCGTCATGACGGCACGTACAACGGGGTCAAGCTCGAAGTGGATCTTGCGCGCCATGGCGAGGTCACCGGCGGCCAGTGCGTCCACGAGGGACCGGAACTGAACCGTGGCGACGTGGGCGCTGACGCTGACGACGCCGACGGCCCCCGCTGCCATCCACGGCAGAGTCAGCCCATCGTCGCCGGCGTAGACATCCAGGGCAGTGTTGGCAAGCACACGCGTCACCGCTGCGTAGTCTGCTTTCGCATCTTTCAGTGCGAGAATCTTCGGGTTGTCCGCCAGTCGAATCATTGTTTCCGTGCTGATCGGGATCCCGGCCCGGCCCGGAATGTCATAGATCATGATGGGCAGGTCCGACGCAGCGGCAACGGCGTCGAAGTGCGCGAGGACGCCGGCCTGGGTTGGCTTGTTGTAGTAGGGGGTTACGACAAGCTGCGCATCCGCGCCGGCGCGCTGCGCGCGTTGCGCCATTTCGACGGAGTGCGAGGTGTGGTTGGTGCCGGTGCCGGCGATCACCTTTGCACGGCCGCCGACGGCTTCTGCGACCACGCGGAAAAGGTCTTCCTTTTCCTGGTCCTCCAGGGTGGATGTCTCACCGGTAGTACCCGATACGACGAGGCCGTCGCAGCCATCCTCGACAAGCCGGACAGCCAGGGCAGCCGTGGCATCGAAGTCCACAGCGCCGTCAGCGGTGAACGGTGTCACCATTGCCGTGACGAGGGAACCGAATGGGAGCGGGCGAATGTCGGAGGCAGCCATGGGTCAAACTTACCCGCTGCGGCAGGCGTGAGAACATTCCATCATGGCCATCACACAAACCCCGGGCCGGCTCAGCGGCATAGACGCGGCCAGGGGCATCGCCCTCTTCGGCATGATGTGCACCCACGTATTTCCGCTCTATGTGGAGGGGACCTCGGACGCGTCCTGGATAGGCGCCACCTTCTCCGGACGATCCTCGGCCCTGTTCGCGCTCGTCGCAGGAATAGGGTTGGCGTTGCTCAGCGGCGGTAGCAGGATGCACGACCGCGCCGGAATCTCCCGCGACCGGCGCGGAATCGCGGCTCGGGCCGTCGTGATCGCGATGGTCGGGCTGATGCTGGGCGGACTGGAAACCAACATCGCAGTGATCCTCTTCCATTACGGCATCCTGTTCCTGATGGCACTGCCGTTCATCGGGATGCCGTTGCGCAGGCTCTGCTGGTGGGCGGCCGGGTGGACCCTGATCTCTCCGGTGGCGGCTTTCCTCCTGCGCCCCTGGGTTGGAACCAATATCAATCCCTCCGACCTCGATGGCAACCCTGCGCTTGAGCATTTCGCCCAGCCCGCGACCCTGCTCGCGGACATCCTCGTGACCGGCTACTACCCGGCGCTCCAGTGGCTGAGCTACCTGCTCCTGGGCATCCTCATCGGCAGGCTGAACCTGAGGTCGTTCGGGGTGCAGGCCGGACTGCTTGTTGCGGGCGTCGGGCTCGCCGGATTGTCCAAGTTCGTCAGCGCCTTCCTGCTGGGACCGCTGGGTGGGCTGGCCGTCCTACTCGAAACTCCGCAGGGCCGGCGTTACGACATTGAGGCCATGCTCCCGGTGAGCCTTACCGGCATTGACCAGACCGGAACGTGGTGGTGGCTGGCGGTCAGCGCACCGCACTCCGGGACGCCGCTCGATCTGATGCATACCGCAGGAACGGCCGCCGCCGTCGTCGGGCTCTGCCTTATGGCGACCAGGCGGCTGCAGTGGCTGCTTCTGCCGCTCTCGGCTCCCGGCGCCATAACGCTGTCCCTGTACTCACTGCATATCTGGATCATGAGCATCGTCGACCAGCAGGAGATCCCGCTGGATCCGGCGCCGGTCTACTGGGCCCAGGCCGCTGTCTTCATTGCGATCGGGCTGCTGCTGCGGAAGCTGGGTGCCCGCGGTCCGCTGGAGTATGTGGCGGCCGGCGCAAGCGACGTTGCTCGGTCAGCAGGGGCTGTTTCGAGGCGTTAGTCACGCCGCCCTGCCGCGGAACAGTTTCGCAGCATGCCGCATGCTGCGGCGTGCACGGGTGCGGTCCCCTGCGGCGTCGTACGCGCATGAAAGCCGGAACCAGGAACGCCAGTCATCCGGGTTGGCCTCCGCGTCCGCCTGGTAGGCGGGGAACTGAGCGTCCGCTGCCTCACGTACGATCCGGCCGGCCGGTGTCCGGGGGAGGTCATCAACGGGCAGCCCTCCCTCCGTATGCAGCGCAGACGCCATCCGCTCGGTCTGGGCGCCGAAGGACAATTCACGAATCAACGCCCACGCCCCGATCAGCGGAAGCAGGAGGTACGCAACTCCCAAGGCTTTGGCCACCGGTTCGGGGTCCGTCAACAAAAGGACGCTCCGCTGGAGCGCCACAACCAGCCAGAACGCCAGCAGGACAGTGACGAAGACCACGCCTATTTTGACGCGATGTTGCTTCAGGAAGTCCAGTGCACCCATCACGCCTGCAGGTCCAGGTAGCCGTCCAGACCGACGGTCAGTCCGGGATGGGAACCCACTTCCCTGACGCCGAGCAGAACACCGGGCATGAAGGACTCACGGTGGAAGGAGTCGTGACGGATAGTCAGCTGCTCACCGACCCCACCGAACAGGACCTCCTGGTGCGCCACCAGCCCACGGAGCCGTACGGAGTGAACCCGGACGCCATCGACGTCGCAACCACGCGCGCCGTCCCTGGAGGTGCGGGTGGCGTCAGGGCTGGCGGCAAGACCGGCTTCGGCACGGGCTTCAGCGATGAGCACCGCTGTTCGCTCGGCTGTGCCGGACGGGGCGTCCACCTTGTTCGGGTGATGGAGTTCGATTACTTCGACCGACTCGAAATACTTGGCTGCCCGTGCAGCAAAGGCTGTGGCCAGCACGGATCCGAGGGCAAAATTGGGCGCGATCAACACGCCCACCTCCGGATTGAGCGCGAGCAGATCCTGCAGCCGGCCGAGCCGTTCAGAGTCCCAGCCGGTAGTGCCGACGACCGCGTGCATTCCATGTTCGACGGCGAAGGCAACGTTCTGTTCGGTGCTGTCCGGAACGGTGAGGTCAACAACTACCGCGGCGCCGGCCGCCACCAGTTCCTCAAGTGGGTCTTTCCTGCCAAGCGCCGCCACAAGATGCAGATCAGCGGCGGCCTCGATGGCCCGTACAGCCTCTGACCCCATGCGCCCGGACGCGCCGAGTACGGCAACGGCAAGAGGTTGTGTCATGGATTCAAGAGTAGTGTCAGCCATCCACTCCGACCCATTCCACGTCACCGTCTGCGAAGAACTGCTCCTTCCAGATCGGCGCTCGCGCCTTGACGGTATCAACCAGCTCGCTGCAGGCGGCGAAGGCTTCTCCACGGTGGCCGGAGGCAACGGCAGCGACGAGGGCCGGATCCCCAACCTCCAGCGGACCGATGCGGTGCGCCACCCAGATGCGTACGCCGTCGTACTTCTCGGCGATCTCCGCAGCGATGTCGGCAATCACACCGCCGGCGGACGGATGGGCACTGTAGCCCAGGCGGTCAACCTGCCTCCCGCCGTCGTGGTTGCGTACCACGCCGCCGAAGCCGACGACGGCACCGCAGTCAGCGGAACCGACGAGGGCCAGGGCATGGTTGAGGTCGAGCGGCTGCTCGGAAACTCCTGCGTGGAGAACGGTGCTAGTGCTCATGGCTTCCCTCCAGTTGTGCGCAGATGTGATCGAGGATGGGTTCCAGCACGTCCAGGCCGTCCTGGACTGCTTTCGGTGAACCCGGAAGATTGATGACGAAGGTGCCCTCCGAGACGCCCGCGTGACCGCGGCTCAACGCCGCCATGGGTGTCTTCGCAGCGCCGGCCCGGCGCACTGCTTCCATGATCCCCGGTAGGGATCGGGTAAGGAAGGGCTCGGTGAGCTCGGGGGTCACGTCATCGGCGCTGAGTCCGGTACCTCCGCTGGTGATGAGCACCGAAGGTTTCCCTGCGAGGCAGGCGGCCAGCGCTTCCCGTACGGCATCACCGTCCGGAACCACTTCGGCCAGCTGCACGGCATACCCTTTCCCGACCAGCCATCGCTGAATCAGGGGCCCGCACTCGTCCTGGTAGACGCCCGCCGCCGCGCGGGTCGACGCAATGATCAGCGCCGCGGTCCGTTGCTTGCTCATGCGACCCAGTCTCCGCTCTTGCCGCCTGATTTCGCCAACACCTGGATGTCCGTGATGACTGCGTGCTTATCTACGGCCTTGATCATGTCGTACAGCGTGAGGGCAGCAACTGACGCTGCTGTCAGCGCCTCCATCTCCACGCCGGTCACTGAAGTGGTTTTCACCGTTGCCTGAATAACGACGGCGGCACCTTCCGGTGCGAAGTCGACCGTCACCTTGCTCAACGGCAGCGGATGGCACAGCGGTATGAGCGCCGATGTCTGCTTCGCCGCCATGATCCCCGCTACCCGGGCCACAGCCAGTGCGTCGCCCTTCGGAAGATCCCCATCGGCAATCAGCGCAAGAACCTGCGGCGTTGTCCGCAGGATGCTCTGCGCGGTGGCCTGGCGGGCGGTGACCGCCTTCTCCGATACATCGACCATGTGTGCCGAGCCGTCCTCACGGACGTGTGTCAATCCGGAATCAGGTGTGGTCATGTCAGCGCCTCTCTAGTGGGATTGCCGGGATGGAGGGGTTGCGCGCCCTGGCGCAGTTCGCCCAGCAGCCACACGGCGACCGGCGTCCCCGCCTCCACCGTCCCCGTGCCAGCCGGCAGGTGTACGAGGGCGTTGGATGCAGCGAGGGCGTGCAGCAGGTGGGAGCCCGGCCCGCCAAGCAAGGTGACGTCTCCGATCCCCTCCCCCTGACCCGACCGGTCCGTATACAGGCCGCGACGGACCTGGTGCTTACCTTCGGGTGACTGAACGTCCTCGGTGAGCCGCGCCGGCAGGCAGACGCGGTTCCCCGGGAGCCCCGTCACCGTACCAAGTGCCGGGCGCAGGAACATTTCAAAGGAGACCAGTGCGCTTACCGGGTTGCCCGGGAATCCAAGGAACGGCACGCCGTTGATGGTGCCGATGGCCTGCGGCCCGCCCGGCTGCATCGCCACTGAAAGGAACTCCACGCTGCTGTCCGCCAGGGCCTGCTTCACAACCTCGTAGGCACCCTGGCTGATTCCTCCGGTACTGAGGATGAGGTTGACCTGCCCGCCGATGTTCTGGAGGGCGCCCCGCAGCTCCTCCGGATTGTCAGCCACCACACTGTGCCGCTGCACGTGCGCGCCCGCTTCCTCCAGCGCAGTCGTCAGCAGTGTGGTGTTGGCATCGAAGATCCGGCCGGGCGCCAGTTCGGTTCCGGGTTCCTGAACCTCGTCTCCGGTGCTAAGCAGCAGGACGCGGAACCGCGGGCGCACCGGCACCGTCGCCAGCCCGCAGGCCGCGAGGAGTCCTAGCTGGGAGGGTCCCAACAGGGTTCCGGCAACAAGCGCAGCGCTCCCCGCTTCGAGATCGCTGCCGGCACGCCGGATGAACGAGCCCGCCTGGGCCACGGGCAACTCGACGGTGAGGCCCTCCTCCCCGCAGTACTGCCCCGTGGTGGGAAACTGCGAGGGCACTGCGTTCTCGATAGGCACGACGGCGGCTGCACCTTCCGGAATCATGGCTCCCGTCATGATCGGAGCAGCGTGACCCGGCTCAAGTGCAACAGGTTCCGCACCAGCCGGCACCGGCGGCGCGACCGCAAGGTAGAGGGGCGCGCTCCCGTCCAGATCATCGCCGTGAACCGCGTAACCGTCCATCTGGGAGTTGTCGAACGGAGGCAGGTTCACCGGGGAGAGGAGGTCCTCGGCGAGCACCCGGCCACGGGCCGTTGCGAGCGGCAGTATTTCGGGCGCCCCGTCGGCGAAGGCGCTGCTGTAGCGCAGCAGCCCGAGCACGGCCTGCTGGTGTTCCTCTACTGATCGTGTCATTACGCCCCGTTGTATCAACCCGCCCTGACATTTGTGCTGCGGCATCACTGCCGCAGCTAACAGCCTAGCCGCGCGGGAGTGCAGGATGCGCCCGGAATGTGGACCGCTGATGGAGGCACCAAGGCGAAGGGCGTAACCTCGGACTATGGGAATCCCACTCGGCACACCGCGCATCGGCGCTCCGGCACCTGCTGACGGGCTGCTCGACTCCTACGGCCGCCGGGCCACGGACATGCGGCTCTCACTGACGGACAAGTGCAACCTTCGCTGTACCTACTGCATGCCCGCTGAAGGGCTGCAATGGCTGCAAAAAGACCAGGTGCTCTCCCGCGAAGAGATTGTGCGCCTTGTAGGAATCGGCGTCAATCGCCTGGGAATACGCGAGTTGCGTCTGACGGGAGGCGAGCCGCTGGTAAGGGCTGACCTGCTCGACATCATCGCGGAAATCCGGGCAAGCCACCCGGACCTGCCCATATCGCTCACCACCAACGCACTGGGCCTGGACAAAAAGGCGCAGCGGCTCAAGGATGCAGGCCTGACCCGCATCAACGTTTCAATGGACTCGCTCCACCCCGACACCTTCGCGCAGTTGACGCGTCGACCCTTCCTGGACCGGGTACTCCGGGGCATCGAAGCGGCTGCGGCGGTTGGGCTTGGCCTCGTGAAGATCAACGCAGTGCTGATGCGCGGCATCAATGACCATGAGGCGCCGGATCTGCTGGAGTGGGCAGTGTCCCGCGGCTTCGAGCTGCGGTTCATCGAGCAAATGCCCCTCGATGCCGATCACGGGTGGACCCGCGAGGGAATGATCACTGCAGCAGAAGTCCGTGAGCGGCTCAGCGAACGGTTCGTCCTCACCCCCGACCCACGAAACCGTGACGGCGCCCCCGCTGAACGGTGGGAGGTCCGCCGGGCGGAGGAGCCCAGCATCGTCGTTGGTACCGTAGGCGTCATCGCCTCCGTCACGGAGCCGTTCTGCGCGGATTGCCGGCGTACCCGCGTCACTGCCGAGGGCAAGATCATGAGCTGCCTTTTCTCCCACGAGGAGACTGACCTGAGGGACCTGCTCCGGTCAGACGCCGACGACGCCGCCATTGCCCTGCGCTGGCAGGAGGCTATGTGGGCCAAGCCCAAGGCGCACGGCATGGACCATACGGGACTCGGGGCTGCGGATTTCGTGCAGCCGGACCGTTCCATGAGCGCGATCGGCGGCTGAGATGCTGGTGAGATACTTCGGCGCGGCACAGGCTGCCGCCGGCGTCCCTGAAGAGCGCCTTGAACTGGACGGCGCTTCCCTGGAGGAGGCGCTCGGAGAAATACGTTCGCTGCATCCCGCTGGCGAACCATCCATGGCCCGCGTACTCGATCGAAGCAGCTTCCTGCTCAACGAAGTGGCGCTACGCGACCGCAACGCGCCCATCCGGCGCGGCGATGTGCTCGACATCCTGCCGCCGTTCGCCGGAGGTTAGGGCGGCAGGATACTGAGCAGGTTACAGTCCCAGCTCGGCTTCGCTGTCGAACGGACCGACAACCGTGATGGTGCGCGGAGCGTCCGCCAGTTGCCGGGCAAGGTCCTGCACCTGCGCGGCAGTAACGGCCCTCACACGCTCAAGAGTCAGATCCAGCCCGAGGAACTCGCCGCTGACCAATTCCGCGCGGCCGAGCCTGGACATCCGGGAACCGCTGTCCTCGAGGGACAGGACCATTCCCCCGGACAACTGCCCCACGGCGCGCCGCAACTCCTCATCACTGACCGGCTCCGACGCCAGACGCTCCAGCTCTGCGCTGAGCAGGCTGATGACCTGGCCGGTCTTGGCCGGGCTGCAACCCGCGTACATCGCGAAGTAACCGGCGTCGGCATACGACGCTGAGAAGGAGTAGGTCGAGTACGCAAGTCCGCGCTTCTCGCGGATCTCCTGGAAGAGCCGGGAGGACATTCCTCCACCGAGCACCGCGTTGAGCACGCTCATCACGAACCGCCGGTCATCAGTGGAAATCAGTGCCGGGCACCCGACCAGGACGTTGGCCTGCTCGACGGCGCGGCGGATAACCTGCACTCCCCCGGATTCTTCGAGGACGGCCGGAACCGGCACGCGCCTCGGCACCGGCGCCGCATCGTCCGCAAGTTCCCACCCGGCCCGTTGCAGGGCTTGAACGACGAGCGCGCAGACAACCTCATGGTCGAGCCCGCCGGCAGCCGTGACCACAAGCTCCTCCGGGCGGTAATAGCGGTGATAGTGCTGCAGCACCGATTCCCGCGCGACCTCCTTGATGGCCTCAGGGGTGCCGCCGATGGGGCGACCGAGCGGATGGGAGCCCAGTACCGCTTCCACGAACTTCTCGTGCGCAACGTCGGATGGATCATCGCTGTCCATGGCGATTTCTTCCAGAATGACGTGCCGTTCCTGCTCGAGTTCCTCAGGGTCGATGACAGCCGAGGTCACCATGTCGGCGATGACGTCGATAGCCATGGGCAGGTCGGTGTCGAGGACCCTGGCGTAGTAGCAGGTGTTCTCCTTCGCAGTCGCTGCGTTGGATTCTCCGCCCACTTCATCGAAGGCCGCCGCGATGTCCAGCGCGGTCCGCCGCTTCGTTCCCTTGAAGAGCAGGTGCTCAAGGAAGTGTGTGGACCCGTGCTCGCCGTCCGCCTCATCCCGGGATCCGACTCCCACCCAAAAACCGATGCTTGCCGATCGCTGGCCCGGCATGGCCTCCGTGAGCACACGCACCCCTCCCGGAAGTACGGAGCGACGGACTACTGCTCCTCCGGAGGTTCCAGCAACGAGCATGGACTTGCTGTCCGGTCCGCTCGGTGTCAATGGCAACAGCACGGGTGTGCCCTGTCCTGTTTCAGTCATTCATTCTCTCCTCAACGCCAGCGGCTCCGCGGCGAACATAAGTTTCGCCGCGGAGCCGCCGGTTTGTACTTTGAGCGTGAGCCCAACAGTTGGTTGTTGGCGCCTAGTTGTTGTCGTCGCCCTCAGCGGAATCCTGTGCGTTTGAATTCGGAGCATTGTCCGAATCCGCTTCGCCGGCTTCCTCTGCAACTACAGGCGAGAGGGAGAGCTTGCCGCGGTCATCGATCTTGGTGATCTCGACCTGGACCTTCTGGCCCACGGAGACGACGTCATCGACGTTATCCACCCGCTTGCCGCCGGCGAGCTTACGCAGCTCCGAGATGTGGAGCAGGCCGTCCTTGCCCGGCGTGAGCGAGACAAACGCACCGAAGGTGGTGGTCTTGACAACCGTGCCCACGTAACGCTCGCCGATTTCGGGGACCTGCGGGTTGGCGATGGCGTTCACAGCTGCCCGCGCCGCCTCGGCGGAGGATCCGTCCGTGGCCCCGATCAGGACCGTGCCGTCATCTTCGATCGAGATGTCCGCGCCGGTATCTTCCTGGATCTGGTTGATCATCTTGCCCTTGGGACCGATGACCTCGCCGATCTTGTCAACAGGGATCTTCACCGAAATGATGCGCGGCGCGAATTCCGACAGTTCATCCGGGGTGTCGATTGCTGCCTCAAGCACACCGAGGATGTGCAGGCGCGCTTCCCGGGCCTGCTTCAGCGCTGCGGCGAGCACCGATGCGGGAATCCCGTCAAGCTTGGTGTCCAACTGGATGGCAGTGACGAATTCCGAGGTACCTGCAACCTTGAAGTCCATATCTCCGAAGGCGTCTTCCGCACCCAGGATGTCGGTCAGCGCAGCGTAGCGGGTCTGTCCGTCAACCTCATCGGATACAAGACCCATGGCGATGCCGGCAACCGGAGCCTTCAGCGGCACACCGGCATTGAGCAGAGACAGCGTCGAAGCGCAGACCGAACCCATCGAGGTGGAGCCGTTGGAGCTGAGGGCCTCGGAAACCTGGCGGATGGCGTAAGGGAACTCCTCCCGGCTCGGAAGCACTGGAACGAGCGCACGCTCGGCAAGTGCACCGTGGCCGATCTCGCGGCGCTTCGGGGAACCGACGCGGCCGGTCTCACCGGTGGAGTACGGCGGGAAGTTGTAGTTGTGCATGTAGCGCTTGCGCGTAACCGGCGACAGCGAGTCGATCTGCTGTTCCATCTTGAGCATGTTCAGCGTAGTGACACCCATGATCTGGGTCTCGCCACGCTCGAAGATAGCCGATCCGTGCACGCGGGGAAGGACCTCGACCTCGGCGGTGAGCTTGCGGATGTCACTCAGGCCGCGGCCGTCGATGCGGACCTGGTCGCGGAGAATACGCTGGCGGACAACCTTCTTGGTGACCGAGTTGAAGGCACCCGCGATTTCCTTCTCGCGGCCTTCGAACTGACCGGAGAGGGATTCGATGGTTTCCGTGCGGTAGGCGTTGGCGGTCTCTTCGCGCTCCTGCTTGTCAGCAATCGTGAAGATCTCCGCCAGGCGTGAACCGGCAGCACCCTCAACGGCAGCGAAGACGTCGTCCTGGTAATCCTTGAACACGGGGAATTCAACGGTCGGCTTTGCCGCCCGGCCTGCGAGGTCAGCCTGAGCTTCGCACAATGCGCGGATGAAGGGCTTTGCAGCCTCGAGGCCGTCAGCGACAACCTCCTCGGTAGGTGCGGTAGCGCCGTCGTCCTTGATGAGCGACCAGGAGTTGTCGGTAGCTTCGGCCTCGACCATCATGATGGCAACGTCGTCACCGACGACACGTCCGGCTACGACCATGTCGAAGACGGAGTTCTGGAGCTCGGAGTGCTTCGGGAAGGCGATCCACTGGTCTTCGCCGGAGCCATCGGACACGAGCGCAACGCGTACGCCGCCGATCGGCCCGGAGAACGGCAGACCCGAAAGCTGCGTGGACATTGACGCAGCGTTGATCGCGACGACGTCATAGCGGACGTCCGGGTTGATGGCCAGCACCGTAACGACGATCTGGACCTCGTTGCGCAGACCCTTGACGAAAGCGGGACGCAGCGGACGGTCCATCAGGCGGCAGGCGAGGATGGCTTCGGTGGACGGGCGGCCTTCACGGCGGAAGAACGAGCCCGGGATGCGGCCGGCCGCGTACATACGCTCCTCGACGTCCACGGTCAGCGGGAAGAAATCAAAGCCCTCACGCGGAGATTTTCCGGCGGTAGTGGCGGAGAGGAGCGCGGTGTCCTCGTCGATGTAAACCATGGCAGCGCCTGCGGCCTGCTGGGCGACGCGCCCGGTTTCGAAGCGAACAGTGCGCTGGCCGAACCGCCCGTTGTCAATGACGGCTTCGGCGAACTGGATTTCGGGACCCTCCAAGAGAGTCACCTCCGTTTCTTTGGTGGCGGAGGCAGGCGGCGTTTTGCTGATCAACGCCGTTAGGACGGGTTGTGGCACCCGGTCTTCGATCGAGGTCCACGGGAAATCCATCACACGATGGTTTCCCGGAGACCACTACCGAGGACCGCGAATGCCTGCGTGTCCGCCTGGCTCCTGGTTATGAACTTCGTACTTCTTTGCATCCGCGCTGCGAATGCGGCCTTCAAGGGCACCGAGAGGAACCCATAAAGATTGAAGGCGGCCCCTTCCCGAAGGAAGGCGCCGCCTCACAGTCTAACGCTTCGCACCTTCCCCGAACTCGCTTCGCTCGCCCGGGGACCCCGCGTTTGCTTGCTTAGCGGCGCAGGCCGAGGCGCTCGATGAGCGTACGGTAGCGCGTGATGTCGGTGTCGCGCAGGTAATCCAGCAGACGACGACGGCGACCCACCAGCAGCAGCAGGCCACGACGGGTGTGGTGGTCATGCTTGTGCATCTTGAGGTGTTCGGTCAGGTCGAGAATGCGGCGGGAAAGCATTGCAATCTGCACCTCGGGCGAACCGGTGTCGCCCTCGGAAGTTGCGTACTGCTTGATGATTTCCTGCTTCAGAGCGGCGTCAAGTGCCACAAATAACTCCTATGAGTTGTACCGTGAACAAAGTAGATGCCGGTTCCCCTCGCAAGCGAGCGGAACTCCGGCGGTGGCCCAGCAACCACGGACTGCAGCAGGACCGCAGTCAACTTTACCCGTACGTGCGCTGTTCTGTCGAAAGCACAGTGCGGGTCTGGTTGACGTCCAGCCGCATCTGCTCGATCAACGCTTCCGGCCCGCGGTAGGCAACCATTCCGCGAAGTCTTCGGACAAATTCCACGATGACCGTCTGCCCGTACAGGTCGAAGACGTCAACTTCCTCCTGGGGTCTGTCGATGACGTGAGCCTCGACCTGTCTGCTGACTCCCTCGAACGTCGGGTTGGACCCAACGGAGATCGCGGCGGGCCAGCGGACCTGGCTGCTGTCAATGAGCCAGCCGGCGTAAATTCCGTCTGCGGGGATGAAACCGGTTGAGTCCGGCGACAGGTTTGCCGTCGGAAACCCAAGCGCCCGCCCGCGCGCCGCGCCGTGAACTACAACGCCGCGCATGCGGTGCGGCCGGCCCAGGATGCGGGCGGCAGTGGTGACATCGCCGTCGACCAAAGCCTCACGCACCCAGGTCGAGGAACAGCGTCGTTCCCCGGCTGCCGCCGTCGTGCTCTGCAGGCTGGAGCCGTAGTCATCGATGACAATCACGTCAAAACCCAGTTGCCCGCCGAGTGTCCGCATGGTGGAGAGGTCACCGGAATTGCCGCGTCCGAACCGCACGTCATGACCAATGACGACCGCTTTCGCCCGCAGTCCGTCTACCAGGACGGATTGGACGAACTCCTCCGGGGTGAGTGCGGCAAGCTCGAGGGTGTAGTGCATCATCAGCAGGCCGTCGATGCCGGTGTCGGCAAGGGTTTCCACCCTGTCCTGCAGGCCCATAATGAGTTCCGGAGCACTTTCCGGGCGGTGCACCTGCGCGGGATGCGGCTCAAAGGAGATGACGACGGCGGCTGCGTCGCGTTCCCGGGCGGCGGCAACAAGCTGCCCCAGCACGCTCTGGTGGCCTCGGTGCACGCCGTCGAAGTTTCCGATGGTGATAACTGCGGGACCGAAACCTTCCGGCACGTCGGCCAGGTCTCTCCAGTAGAACACGCATCTCCCTTTAGCGGTTGGACGGGCAGCAGGAGCCCTTCGTCGTTCCTCTCATTATGGCCGATGGTTGCGGGCGGTCTCGACGTCGCGCCAGTGGAACTGTCACTGTTCCTCCACATCGCCGTCCGATCAGGCCACTTGCGCACATAGCCGGCTCAGTCCCGTTCAGTGTTGTTTGGAAGGACCAGTGTTGGTTCCTGTGCGCTGCTCTGCCGGCTTCGGCGCCGCCCTGAAACCTGCGATCTGGAGGACATCCGTGCAACTTTTCTCATCTCTTTTCCTGCGTTTGCGCTTGCTGCCGGCGGGTGGTCTCGTGCTACTCATCGCGGTGCTCCTCCTGGTTCCGCAGGTCCCGCCGTCGCAGGCCGCTCCGGCCGGATCAGACTGGTCCCGGGCTGCCGGCATACACGCGGCCGAGCATTTCGTAGGCCAATACAGGGATGCCGGCGGCCAGGTGGCCTACTGCACCGACTTCGAACGGCTGTCCCCGGAAAACTCCGGCGGCTACGGTGACGGCAAATCAGGTGGCTTTGTGCGCAGCGACGGCAGTGCGCTAAGTACGGCGGAGAATGCGGCGCTGTCCTACCTGCTGCACCGGTGGGGCGCTACGGCCGATGATGCCACGGCGGCCTCTGTTCAGTTGGCTGTCTGGGCGCTTACCTCACCCGGGATGTCCTGGGATTCCCCGGGCATGAACGACATCCTCAGGGCCGAACAACTGCCGGCTGATGTAGTGGAACGAGCCCGCTCCATGACCAGGACGGCGTTCAACGAAGCTGGTCCTTACGCAGTCCATATCGATCTTGACGCTACGGACGCAGGAACCGTCTCCGCGGTGATCGAGGTGCTAGGAGCCAATGGGCAACCGGCCACCGGGCTGGGCGCAGCCGCGAAGCTGACTGGACCGTTCGTCCTTGCGGAAACCGCCGCATCGACCTGGACGACCGGAGAAGAGGCACACCGCCTCATGCTTCAGAGGACGGGATTGGGCAGTGGATCCATCACGGTGACCGTCCCACGGACGCCCGCGGCGGGAGTCCAGTGGCTGGCCCCTTCCAGCAGTAAAGTACAGCGGCTGCTGTTCGCCTCAGTGCTGGAACCGCGCGACGCGGCGGCAGCGGTGGCAGACCTCCCCGCCTTCCAGCCTGCCGTAGCAACGAGGACCTCGGCTGCCCGAACACACCCAGGCGCATCCATCCATGATGTGCTCACCGTAGGCAGCGCCCCTCCTGCCGCGGGCAGTTCGGCTGAGCCCGCTCCGTGGCTGTCGGTGCCCGGCAGCGACTCGCCGGTATCCGTGGAGGTGGTCTCCACACTGTGGGGACCACTCGACGCTGAACCCGTCCTGCAGGAAGCCGTACCGGAGGGTACGCCGCGCGTTGGCGAGGTCACCACGCGGGTGGCGGGGCCGGGCACGTACAGCACCGCTGACCTCGTCGTTCCCTCACCCGGGTGGTACGTCTGGACCGAGTCAATTTCCCCTGAGAGCGTGCTCCCGGCGGAGGCGGCCCCCTATGTCCTCGGTTGGCAGGGACAGTTCGGGATCGCGGCTGAGACAACCTTTGTGCCCTGGGCACCGAACATTCGCACGCAGCTGTCGGCGGGCGATGCCTTCCTGGGCGACCAGGTCACCGATGCTGTGGTTGGAGAGGGATTCGGCCCATCTGCACAGGGATCAGGCAGCACGATCACATTGACGATGTATGGCCCGCTCGCAGAATTGCCCTCGCCCACCACCGAGATTCCTGCGGATCCACCGCTGCACTCCCAGACCTCTGTGCCCGCGGTAAACGGGAGCCAGTCCAGTGAACCGTTCGCCGCCTTCACGCAGCCCGGCTGCTATACCGTCGTGGCAACCTACCCCGGCGACGAGCACACAGATCCATTCACCTCCGCGTTTGGGGAGCCGTCTGAAACGGTGTGCGTTCAAGCGCCGGCCCCTACACAATCCCCTGCCCCTGACACGAAGGAGACCCCCGGGACTCCGGCCGCTGACGACGGCCCCGCTGCGCAGGCTGCTCCGCCGCACCGCCCCGAGCT
>NZ_JAROKN010000059.1:0-16783 GCF_029455255.1 Arthrobacter vasquezii
GGTGCGGGCGCCGGCGATCCTCGCTGGGCGTGGCAGGTTCTTCAGCGCCCGGCTGGCGGAATCGGCCAGTACCGTCCGGTGCTGCACGGTCCCGGCCTCCGCCAGTTGCTGCCCGAACTTCTACCGGGTTCTGCCCGGCTCCTGGAACGGGCTCCGCTTCTGCGACCGTCTGCGCGCGATTCAGGTTGAGGACACGGTCCAGCCGGTCCGGGCTGGACACGCGCTCCCCCGTTGCCCAGCGGTGCCTTGCCATGGCATCAGCGTAGGAACATACGCTTTGCCAAGCGGCCCCGCCGGTCGCTATGTGTACAACCCACCCGCAGCGGAGCCTGTGTGGAGTGCAGGATCAGACGCGTCGCGTCAGGAGCGGGTCGGACAGCGCCACCGCAAGGACACCGAGACCGGTGTGCGCAGCCAGGACGGCCGGTAGCGGGGTCAACACGGCATCGGCACCGTCCGGCGCCCGCTCAGCGGCAACCTCGGCCTGCGACCTGTTGCCGAAGTAATGGTATGCGGCGACGCTGCCCGATGGGCGCCGGTGAAGGTCCTCCCTCACCAGTTCCTCAAGGCGCTGTCGGGCTCGTGCCGCAGTGCGCACCTTTTCGAGTGGTTCGATCGCTCCGTCCCGCACAACCAGAAGGGGCTTTACCGCGAGCAATGCGCCGAAAAAGCCGGCGGCAGCCCCGATCCGTCCACCGCGCCGCAGCTGTTCAAGGCTGGGAACGTAAAACAAGACGCTTGTTCCGGCGCACAGGACCGCGGCACGGTCCGCGGCCTCTGAGGCGGTCGCTCCGGCGCGCAGCGCAAGAGCCGCCGCCGCAACCCCGCACCCCTGAGCCATGCCGACGGTACCGCTATCAACCACATGCACCGGGATGGACACAGTGCGCGCAGCCCAGCGAGCGGCGTCGACCGTTCCGGACAATCTGCCCGACAGGTGGATCGAGACAATCTCCTTGGCGCCTTCGCGCTCCAGCCTCCGGTAAACGCTCTGGAAGTGGCCCGGCGACGGACGCGACGTGCGCACCTCCGCCCCTTCCGCGAGAGCCACTGCGAGCGGCTCGAGCAGGTTGTCAGCCCCTTCACCATAATGGCGGCCCGAGATGATGACCGGCATGGGCACGACAGCGACGTTTTCCGCAGGACCGCCTCCCATGACCCATGCCGGCGGGAAGGCGGCGGCGGAATCGGTGACGACCGCCGTCGTCGGTTCCGCCGCCGGTTCTCTACCGACGGCGGCGCGGCCTGCACGGCGGTCAAACCATGCCACGGCGAAATCTCCTCGCCGGCCGGTCAGGCCGGAACGATGTTGACCAGTTTCGGCGCCCGGACAATTACCGTCCGGATGTTCCTGCCGTCCAGCGTTCGCTGGACCTGCGCGGAATCGAGGGCGAGCTCACGAAGCGCATCCTCGGTGATGTCCGCCGACACTTCGAGGCGGTCCCGTACCTTGCCCTGAACCTGGACGATAGCCGTCACAGTGTCCTGAACCAGCAGTGAGTGATCCACAGCGGGCCAACCGGCAGCCGCCACTGACGCGGGGTGGCCCAGGCGTTCCCAGAGATCCTCCGCGGTGTACGGAGCGAAGAGACTGAGGATGATCGCCGTGACCTCAGCTGCTTCACGGACAGCAGGGTCTGCACCGCCCGCTCCTGAATCGATCGCCTTGCGGGTAGCGTTCACCAGTTCCATGACCTTGGCGACGACCACATTGAACTTGTTGTTCTTCAGCAGGTCACCAGCCTCGGCAAGGGTGCGGTGGGTGACCGAACGCAGCGCGCGATCCCCGGATGCGGCATCGGAGTCGCGCTCGGACGTCACATCGGCGCCGAGGCGCCACGCGCGGGCGAGGAACTTTGCAGAGCCCGACGGCGAAACATCCGCCCAATCCACGTCGTCTTCCGGTGGGGAGGCAAAGACCATTGTGAGGCGGATGGCGTCCACGCCATAGCGGTCGAGCTGCTCACCAAGATTCACACCGTTGCCCAGCGACTTGCTCATTGCCTTGCCGCCGTTGAGCACCTGGCCCTGGTTGAGCAGGGCAGAGAAAGGCTCCGTGAAGTTGACCAGCCCGAGGTCGAACAGGACCTTGGTGAAGAACCGGCTGTAGAGCAGGTGGAGGATGGCGTGCTCCACCCCGCCGACATACTGGCCGACCGGCAGCCACTCATTGACCTTTGCGGAGTCGAACGGCACGTCGGTGGCGTGCGGATCGGCGAAGCGCAGGAAGTACCAGGACGAGTCGACGAAGGTGTCCATGGTGTCCGTATCCCGGGTAGCCGGTCCCGAACACTGTGGGCACTGGACGTTGACCCAGTCCGTCGCTGCTGCGAGCGGCGACGTGCCTTTCGGTGCCAGGTCTTCTCCGCGCAGGTCGCTGGGCAGGCGTACCGGAAGCTGCTCATCCGGGACGGGAACCTCGCCGCATGCACCGCAGTGGATGATCGGGATGGGCGTTCCCCAGAAGCGCTGACGTGAGAGCAGCCAGTCCCGCAGCCGATAATTGACCGTGCGCTCGCCGGTACCCTGGGCGGCGACCAGTTCGATGGCCCGCTGGATCGCGGCATCCTTGGGAAGCCCGTTCAGTTCGCCGGAGTTGACCAGCGTCCCCTCCCCCGTGGTCGCCTTGCCGGAGACCGCCGGATCCTCCTCCCCGGTGTCCACCACCATGCGCACGGGCAGATCGAAGGCCCGCGCGAAGTCGAGGTCACGCTGATCGTGTGCAGGAACGGCCATGATTGCACCGGTGCCGTAGTCCGCGAGCACATAGTCGGCGGCCCACACCGGCAGCTTCTCCCCATTCAACGGGTTTACTGCGTAGCGTCCGGTGAAGACGCCGGTCTTCTCGCGTTCGGTGGACTGGCGCTCGATGTCGCTGAGCGTGTTGACGCTCGCCCTGTAATCGGACAGTGCGGCAGCATGCTCGGGGGTCACCAGGTCCGCGGCGAGATCCGCGTCTGCGGCTACAACGAAGAACGTGGCACCGTGGAG
Organism: Arthrobacter vasquezii; assembly: GCF_029455255.1. Taxonomy (NCBI): domain Bacteria; kingdom Bacillati; phylum Actinomycetota; class Actinomycetes; order Micrococcales; family Micrococcaceae; genus Arthrobacter; species Arthrobacter vasquezii. Next base: position 2,992 of record NZ_JAROKN010000059.1, read on the forward strand.
CGTGTCCGGCCTCGTGGTGAAGACGGCGACATCGGTAGCCGGCAGGGTGCCGTCGGCCTCGATCGTGAAGGTGACGTGCGCGCCCTCCGACCGGCCGATCCAGTTCCGCTGCATCGCCAGCACACGTTCCGGCCAGTGTCCCGCCAGCGGTTCCATGTCTTCAAGCAGCCGGTCTGCGTAGTCAGTGATGCGGAAGTACCACTGGTTCAGGCTCTTCTTTGTAACGGGACTCCCGCAGCGCTCGCACGCACCATTGACAACCTGTTCATTCGCGAGCACGGTCTGGTCCTTCGGGCACCAGTTGACCGGATGATCCTTGCGGTAGGCGAGCCCTTTTTCAAAGAAGCGCAGGAACAGCCACTGGGTCCAGCGGTAATACTCGGGATCCGAGGTCTGGAGGCGCCGGGACCAGTCGGCGCTGATCGCGTAGCGCTTGAAGGACGCCGCCTGGGTGTCGATGTTCGCGTAGGTCCACTCGCTCGGGTGCGCGTTGTGTTTGATGGCGGCATTCTCCGCGGGGAGCCCAAAGGAATCCCAGCCGATCGGGTGCAGGACGTCGTAACCGAGTTGCCGCCAGTAGCGGGCAACGACGTCACCCATCGCGAAGGCCTCCGCGTGCCCCATGTGAAGGTCCCCGGAGGGGTAGGGGAACATGTCCAGCACATAGCGGCGTTCCCTACTGCCGTCATCGACCGGTGTGAAGGTGTCAAGCTGTTCCCACACAGGAAGCCACTTCGCCTCGATGTCAGCGAAACTGTACGTACCGGCGTCCGGCTCTTCCACCGTGGGATTTATGCTCACTGTTTCTTGCCCTGTCTGTTGACCACTGGTGACCGTCTTCTCCATCCACCATCGCTTCACCGCTCCGAATGGGTGCCCAGGGTTCATGGCAGGCCCCGGACACACAAAAGCCCCTCAACACAGGAGGGGCGGCCGCGCTCGAATGCGCGGCTAGATAAGGAGCAGATGCGCGAACATTCTTCCACCTTAGCGCAGTTTGGCCCCGGCAGTGTTCTTCAGGAGTTACCATATTTCCATTGGGCGCAACTTTCTGTTATCGCACCCAGCATGCCGAGGCGGAATGCGCCCGCGGCTGATCGGCCAGCCACCGCAGGAGGTGGACTGTTCTGCAGGCATTCTGGCCCGTCGTCGTTAGGTAGACGAGAACAATGACACAAACCATTCCCACCGCAGATCCATCGCCTCAGACCCTCGGCGATGATGCGGTTGCCCTGGTGCGGCGTTGGCTGCACCAGGGCACATCCGGTGGTGACGCCCAGCGCACCACCGGAACGGCTCCGGCAGGCAGCACACGCGGATCGAAGTCCGCGCAACTCCTCGCTGAAGTCCTCAAGGACCAGAACGGCCTCGACTTCACGATCGGTTTCGTGGACCGGGTGATCCGGCCGGAAGACCCTGCCGTTGCAGCACGGAACCTTGCCCAATTGGCCCGGAAGACGCCGTCGTTCCTGCCCTGGTACATGAAGGGCGCCGTCAGGCTGGGAGGGGTCATGGCCCCGGTCCTGCCGCGCGTCGTCGTTCCGGTGGCACAGCGTGTGCTGCGGGAGATGGTCGGCCACCTCATCGTTGATGCCCGTCCCTCGCACCTCGGCAAGTCAATTGCCGCCCTGCGCGGCGAGGGCGTGCGCCTGAACATCAACCTCCTGGGCGAAGCCGTCCTCGGCGACAAGGAAGCTGACGCTCGGCTCAGCGGCACCCGTGACCTCCTGGCGCGCGACGACGTCGACTACGTCTCCATCAAGGTCTCGTCTGTGGTCAGCACCCTCAACCTCTGGGACTTCGAAGGCACGGTCGAGCGGGTCACTGAGCGGCTGCTGCCGCTATACCGGCTGGCAGCCTCATCCCCGGCTCCGAAGTTCATCAATCTGGACATGGAGGAATACCACGACCTTGATCTCACCGTCGCGGTCTTCAAACGCATTCTCGAAACTCCAGATCTGCGGAACCTTGAGTCCGGGATTGTCCTGCAGGCGTATTTGCCGGACGCGCTCGGTGCACTGCAGGACCTGACCTCGTGGGCGCAGGAGCGGCGTGCCGCCGGTGGGTCCGCCATCAAGGTCCGCCTGGTCAAGGGCGCCAACCTCGCCATGGAGCTCGTGGATGCCGCCGTCCACGGTTGGGAGCCGGCCACGCTGCCGAGCAAGCAAGCCACAGACACCAACTACAAGCGCTGCCTGGACTGGGCACTGCGCCCCGAAAATGCGGACGCTGTTCGCCTCGGGGTTGCCGGGCACAACCTGTTCGATATTGCGCTCGCCCGCACGCTTTCCGTTGCCCGCGGGGTCGAGGACCGGATCGAGTTCGAGATGCTGCTCGGCATGGCTGAAGACCAGGCCGCAGAGGTGCGCAAGGACGTTGGCTCGTTGCTTCTCTACACCCCGGTGGTGAAGCCGGCGCAGTTCGATGTGGCGATCAGCTACCTCATTCGCCGTCTTGAGGAGAACGCGAGCCAGGAAAACTTCATGAGCGCCGTTTTCGAGCTCACGAAGAACGAGGAGCTGTTCGAGCGTGAGAAGCAACGCTTCCTCGCATCGCTCACCGAACTCGAACCTACGGTGCCTCAACCGAACCGTTCACAGGAGCCGGACCGCTTCACCGCAACCGGGCCCGGCGAGTTCCGGAACCAGTCCGATTCGGACCCGTCCCTGCCCGGCATCCGGGAGTGGGCCAACGAGGTTCTCAGCCGTGTCCCCGGTTCCACCCTGGGCGTCGCGCTCGTGGAGGCGTCCCAGCTGGAAACCAACGACGACGTCGACACCGTCATCCGATCGGCGCGCATGGCACAGCGCGAGTGGGCGTCGAAGTCGGGAGCAGAGCGGGCGGAAGTGCTGCGGAGGGCAGCGGCCCAACTCGCTCTCAGCCGGGGGGACCTCGTGGAAGTTTCGGCGAGCGAGACAGGTAAGACCATCGCCGAGTCAGACCCGGAAATTTCAGAGGCAATCGACTTTGCCAATTACTACGCGCTGCTCGCTGAAGAACTCGACACCGTTGAGGGGGCCCGGTTTGTCCCTGCAGCGTTGACCGTGGCTACCCCGCCGTGGAATTTCCCCGTGGCCATTGCCGCCGGTTCCGCGCTCGCTCCGCTGGCTGCCGGGAGCGCCGTCATTCTCAAGCCTGCGCCCCAGGCCAAGCGGTGCGCGGCTGTCATGGTCGAGGCGCTGTGGGAGGCCGGTATTCCCCGCGACGTACTGGTGTTCGCTGACGTCGCAGAAGGGCCGGTCGGGCAACATCTGCTCTCCCACCCCGAGGTGGACCGGGTCATTCTCACCGGTGCCTACGACACCGCGAAGTTGTTCCGGTCCTGGCGGAACGATCTTCCGCTGCTTGCAGAGACCAGCGGCAAGAACTCCCTCATTGTGACGCCAAGCTCCGACCTCGACCTCGCTGCTGCGGATGTCGTCCGGTCTGCCTTCGGCCATGCCGGCCAGAAGTGCTCCGCCGCGTCGCTGGCCATTCTGGTGGGATCGGCGGGTACCTCCGCGCGTTTCCGCAATCAGCTGGTTGATGCTGTGGCTTCCCTGAAGGTCGGCTACCCCGAGGACCCTGAGACCGAGATGGGTCCGATCATCGAGCCGGCCGCGGGCAAGCTCAAGGATGCTTTCACTACGCTCGGGGAAGGCGAATCGTGGTTGGTCAAGCCGAAACAGGTTGATGACACCGGCCGGCTCTGGAGCCCAGGCGTACGCACCGGGGTCAAGCCCGGCAGCTACTTCCATATGACGGAATTCTTCGGTCCGGTGCTCGGCATCATGCACGCTGAGTCGCTTGAACAGGCGATCGAGTGGCAGAACGCCAGCGCCTATGGTCTGACCGGTGGAATACACACCCTGAATCCCGAAGAAGTCTCACAGTGGCTTGAATCAGTGGAGGCGGGCAACCTCTACGTCAACCGCGGCATTACCGGCGCGATCGTTCGCCGCCAGCCGTTCGGGGGGTGGAAGCGCTCGTCCGTTGGACCGGGCGCCAAGGCGGGTGGACCGAATTACCTCATCCACCTCGGCAGCTGGGAGCGCGAAGAGCTCCATCCGGGTAACGTTCACGCGCCGCTCAGCGGGCCGGTCCGCCAGCTGCTGCACGCGGCGGAAGTCCCCGACGGCAACCGCGGCTTCCTTGCCCGTTCCGCAGCCGACGATCAGCGTCACTGGGTGCGCACCTTCGGAACGCATGAAGATGTGTCGGCCCTTGGCGTTGAACGGAACGAATTCCGGTACCTGCCGACTCCGGTGACCGTCCGGCTCAACGAAGCCGGCACTATCGGCGACTTCGTCCGGGTGGTAGCGGCAGGTCTGCGCAGCGGCTCGACCATGTCGGTATCGACCCCGGAGCCGCTTGCACCGGCCCTCACGGCGGTCCTGTCAGCACACAATGTCGCCCACCGGGTAGAGGACGACGCCGCGTGGCTGGCTGCCGCCCCGTCAGCGGGCCTGGGCCGGGTGCGTCTCGTGGGCGGCGGCTACTCGGAACTGTGTGCAGCCACTGACGGCGATCCGGACATCGCTATCTACAGCGGTCCCGTCACAGAGGCCGGCCGAATTGAGATGTTGCCGTTCCTGCGTGAGCAGGCGGTGACAATCACGGCGCACCGTTTCGGAAATCCGGACAACGTCTCGGGAGAAGTCCTCCGCTAAACACCCGAACCAAACTCCTCTCGCTCAAACGCAACGGGCGCCTGACCAACTCAGGCGCCCGTTGCGTTTGCGGTAAGGACCGGTAGGTTCCGGCGGCACCTACCAGCGTCCGACACAAAAAAGCGGAGCGGACAGAAACGTCCGCTCCGCTTTTTTTGGTGCTAGGAAGAACTACTGAACGTCCTCATCCACCCAGTCGAAGGTCTTGGTGACAGCCTTCTTCCAGTTGCGCAACTGACGGTCGCGCTCGGCGTCGTCCATCGTCGGGAGCCAGCGCTTGTCTTCGGACCAGTTCGAGGCCAGCTCGTCCGTGTCCTTCCAGAAGTCAACGGCGAGGCCCGCGGCGTAGGCGGCACCGAGTGCCGTGGTTTCCGTGACTTTCGGCCGGATCACGGGAATACCAAGGATGTCGGCCTGGAACTGCATCAGCGCGTCATTGGCGACCATGCCGCCGTCGACACGGAGATCTTCCATGTTGACGCCGGAATCAGCGTTGGCGGCGTCAAGCACCTCGCGTGTCTGGAAGGCGGTTGCTTCCAGGGCAGCGCGGGCAATGTGACCCTTGTTCACAAAGCGGGTGAGGCCCACGATCGCACCGCGGGCATCGGAGCGCCAGTACGGTGCGAAGAGGCCGGAGAAAGCGGGAACGATGTAGACGCCTCCGTTGTCCTCGACCGACTTCGCAAGCTGCTCCACCTCGGGAGCGGTCTTGATGATCCCGAGGTTGTCCCGGAGCCACTGGATGAGTGAGCCGGTGACGGCGATCGAACCTTCGAGTGCGTACACAGGCTTGGCGTCGCCGAGCTTGTAGCAGACTGTCGTCAGCAGGCCGTTCTTCGAGTGGACGATCTCCTCACCGGTGTTGACGATCATGAAGTTGCCGGTGCCGTAGGTGTTCTTGGCACCGCCCTTCTCAAACGCCGCCTGACCGAAGGTCGCAGCCTGCTGGTCGCCGAGAATACCCGCCACGGGAACCTCGCGGAGGAGCTGCGAGCTGTGAACGTTGCCGTAGACCTCGGAGGAAGACCGGATTTCCGGCATCATGGAGGCCGGAACGCCGAAGGTTTCCAGGATGGAGGAATCCCAGCTCAGCGTTTCGAGATCCATGAAGAGGGTGCGGGAGGCATTCGTGACGTCGGTGATGTGCACTCCGCCATCAGCACCGCCCGTAAGGTTCCAGGTCACCCAGGAATCGGTGTTCCCGAACAGGAGGTCCCCGGCTTCAGCCTTCTCGCGGGCGCCTTCAACGTTGTCGAGGATCCACTTGATCTTCGTTCCGGAGAAGTAGGTTGCCAGCGGCAGGCCGACCTGCTGCTTGAACCTCTCCACACCGCCATCAGCAGCAAGCTCGTCGACGATCGGTTGGGTGCGCGTGTCCTGCCAGACAATCGCGTTGTAGACCGGCTGGCCGGTGTTCTTGTCCCACACAACGGCGGTCTCGCGCTGGTTGGTGATACCGACGGCGGCGATGTCATGGCGGGTCAGGTTGGCTTTTGAGAGGGCGTTGCCGATGACCTCACGGGTGTTGTCCCAGATTTCAATCGGGTTGTGCTCCACCCAGCCGGCCTTGGGGAAGATCTGCTCGTGCTCCTTCTGGCCGGAGGAGACGATGTTCCCCTGGTGGTCGAAGACGATTGCACGGCTTGAGGTGGTTCCCTGGTCAATAGCGATGACGTACTGCGGCATTACTTCTCCTCATTGAGTGTACTTCTCGGTTCATTCGGACGGCGATGGCCCAGGATCATCTGTGCCACCGGCTGGTGTGGCTCAGGCTGCGGGAGTCGGGAAGGTGACCAGCATGGCGATCAAGCCGCCAAGCACACCGCCGATGATCGGCCCGACAACCGGAACCCAGGCGTAGCTCCAGTCGCCGCTTCCCTTGCCCTTAATCGGCAGGAACGCGTGTGCAATGCGAGGACCGAGGTCGCGGTTGGGGTTGATGGCGTAGCCGGTGGGTCCACCGAGCGATGCGCCGATACCGACGACAAGCAGAGCCACCGCGAGCGGGCCGAGGCCCGACGGCGTACCGGCGAAAGCGATAATGACAAAGACAAGAACGAAAGTGCCGATGATCTCAGTGACCAGGTTCCAGCCGTAGTTACGAATGGCTGGGCCTGTGGAGAACACTCCGAGCTTGTTTGCGGGATCCGGTTCGGCATCGAAGTGCTGCTTGTAGGCCAGCCAGCAGCCCACCGCACCGAGTATTGATCCGAGCATCTGCGCTGCAAAGTAGGCAAGCGCGGTGACCAGGTTCTTATCGACGCCGGGAGCGAACTCCGCGATGTCGCCATTAGCCCACAGGCCGACAGTGACGGCGAAATTCAGGTGCGCTCCCGAGAGCGCAGCGACGTAAACACCGGCGAAGACCGCAAGGCCCCAACCGAAGTTGACCATCAGGAACCCGCCGTTATTTCCCTTGGTCCCGGCCAGCGCAACGTTGGCCACGACCCCTGTACCTAGCAACAGCAGCATGAACGTGCCGAATGTTTCGGCGACGAATACTTCCAGAGACATCTTTGACTCCTCCATTTATTCAACTGTGGGCCGTATTGACCCCGGTACCGTGATGGTCGCGGCACCGCGTTACTCCCCCGGCAAGTGCTGCCGTTGGTTCTCAGCCACCCGAGGGCTGCTGAAGGTTGCTTGTAACCTATGCAACCAAACTATGCACACTCACCTTGTGTTGTTCCTGCAACAATCGGCGGGTGTCTTCGATTTCGCCCTTTCGCTCGGCTGCAGTCCAGTCGAGGTAGGTCCCGAGAATGTCGGCGATCTCGTCAATCAGCTCTGCGCTGACGAGTCCGTTGAAGGCCAGCGCGGTCCTTCTGATGATGACATCGGAGATGTGCTGTACCTGTTCTTGAAGCACCATGTACTCGAGCTCACGAGTGGAGACTTCCCGGGTAGTCTGCAGCGGGCGGTCCTCGCCGTCGACGATAAAGGCAGCGACCTCGGCGGCTCTCGTGCCGTAGCGCTCGAGCAGGAGCCGGACGCGCTCCGCGGGCAGCCCTGCTCCATTGGCTTCGGTCCAGGCAGCAATGTCACGTGGTTGCTGCGGGAATCCCATCCCGCCGCCGATCGGCATTGCTGCAGTGGAAACGGTCCTGCTGCGCTGCAGCAGGCCGAGGACCTCGTCCGCGAGATGCTCCGAGAGCGCACGGAAGGTGGTCCATTTGCCGCCCACCAGGCTAAGCATGGGGCGGTTGGCGGTAGTTCCCCGTTCAATGCGGTAGTCCCGGGAAACGAAGCCGGGTTGGGTGTCGTCGTGGCGCGGCAGCGGGCGCACACCTGAGAAGGTGTAGACGATGCTGTCCCGGGTGGCGCGAACAGTCGGGAAGACATGGTGGATCAGATCGAAGAAGTAGTCGATCTCGGCGTCGGTGCAGACAGCCGCGGCATCCATGTCCGTTTCAATGTCGGTGGTGCCGACCAGCACACGGTCCCCCATCGGGTAGATCAGAACGATCCGGCCGTCCGAATGTTCAAAGAAGATCTCCCGGCCGGCGCAGGCCGCCAGCAGTTCCGGATGATCGAGCACAATGTGGGAGCCTTTGGTTCCACCCATGAAACTGCTCGGTTGACCCAGAGCGCTGTTGGTTCCGTCCACCCAGGCCCCGGACGCGTTCACGACGACGTCGGCCTGAACCGGAAAGACCTCGCCGCTGAGCTCATCGCGGAGCACGATGCCTTCGTCACTGCTGCCGACCGCGCTGACGTAGTTGACGGCCCGTGACCGGGGGTTGGCGCGCAGTCCGTCCTGGAGCACGTCGAGCGTGAGCCGCTCGGGGTTGTGGACGGAGGCATCGAAATAGGTAGCCGTGTACTTCACATCCGGCCTCAATTTGGGTAGTTGAGCAAGGGAGGCTTTCCGCCCGATGAACTTATGGCGGGGCACGGTACCGCCTGCCCGCGAGAACGCATCGTACAGTGTCAGCCCGGCCTTGATCAGAACGGCGCCGCGCTCGCGGGGTGCGCCCTGCCTGTGGGTAAGGAACCGGAGCGGGGCGGCCAGGATACCGGAAAAGGTGCTGAAGACCGGGATGGTTGTCTGGAGCGGCTTGACGTAGTGGGGTGCGAGTTTCAAGAGGGCATTCCGCTCCACAACCGATTCACGCACCAGCCGGAACTCACCATTCTCGAGGTACCGAATGCCTCCATGGATCATGTGGGACGAGGCACCCGAGGCGCCCTGGCAGTAATCGCCGCGTTCAATGAGCGTGACGTCAATGCCCTGAAGCGAGAGATCGCGGAACGTACCTACCCCGTTGATGCCGCCGCCGATGATGAGTACGGAGGTCCTTCCCGCATGCTTCAACTGCTGGACGCTATCCCGTAAAGGACGGTTCTGTTCGACCGACGGCGTCGTCGGCCCGGTGCTGTTCCTCACGGGATGCTGGCTCCTTGACTAGTGGTGCAATACGGTTCTGACCCCTATTCTTTGGAGGATTGGGAATATTCGTCAACAACAGTGCACAAACGTGCACTCACCTACGGAGAATTCAGTGAACACTGCTCCCCCGAACGCCGCTGACCGCGCAAATGCCCGAAATTCCGACGTCACCCAGCCGCGTAACCGCGACGCTCTCCGCGCCGCCCAGATGTACTACCTGCAGGACCTCACCATGAACGCGATAGCCCGTGAGCTGCGTACGTCCCGCTCCACCGTGTCCAGGCTTCTCTCCATGGCGCGGGAAACGGGGCTAGTCCAGATTCAGATCAATAATCCCCTTGACCGGGCACCTGCTCTTGAACGTGAGATCCGCAACCGTTTCGACGTGGAAGCGCATGTGGTTCCCGTGACGGACCTGGTGAGCGACTCTGATGTGCTCGACCGCGTTGCCATCCAGGCAGCGCGGACGCTGGGACCTTTGGTTGACTCCAATGCGATCATCGGTGTGGCCTGGGGATCGACTATCAGTGCCGTCAGCCACCACCTGACACGTAAGGTCACGCATGACAGCACAATCGTTCAGTTGAACGGCGCAGGTAACACGCAGACCACCGGAATCACCTACGCGAGTGAGATTCTCCGCCGCTTCGGCGCTGCCTATGGAGCACGGGTCGAACAGTTTCCGGTTCCTGCCTTCTTCGACCATGCCCACACCAAGACGGCCATGTGGGCCGAGCGCAGCGTCAGGCGCATCCTCGACCTACAGGAGCGCATGACCATGGCAATCTTCGGGGTAGGGTCAATCGGCGCGGGCATTCCCAGCCATGTCTATGCGGGCGGCTACCTCGATGAGGAAGACCTCGGGATCCTTCGCGAGAACCGGGTAGTCGGTGATGTTGCCACCGTCTTCTTCCGCGCTGACGGCTCCTACAGCGACATTGTCCTCAACAAGCGCAGCACGGGACCTGACCTCAGGATGCTCGGCCAGGTCAGTCGCCGCATCTGTGTGGTGTCCGGTGAGACGAAGATCAACGGCCTACGCGGCGCGCTCGCTGCCGGGCTGGCAACCGACCTCATTGTGGATGAACGTTCAGCCCGTGCGCTGGTGCGCCAGGGCTGATTCGACCGGCTCGCCGGTCATGACGCGCTCCCGGCCCCACCTCGGTAGAGTCGGAGGCATGCATACTTCCGGCAAGGTATCGGTCTCCAACGGCGTCGTCATGGACCGGCTGGGTTACGGTCTCTACAAGGTACCGGCGGACGATGCCCACGGGCTGTGCACCCTCGCGCTCGAAGCCGGCTACCGGCTGCTGGACACCGCTGCCATGTACGGGAATGAGGAGGGAGTGGGCCGTGCCGTGCGAGATGCCGTCGACGCCGGCCATGTTGAGCGCGGCGACGTCTTTGTGACGTCGAAGGTCTGGAATGAGGATCACGGCTACCAAGCGACACTTGCCGCGTTCGAGGACTCCCTCAAGCGTTCCGGCCTCGACTACCTCGACCTCTACCTGATCCATTGGCCGTGCCCGGCCAAAGACCAGTATGTCGACACCTGGCGGGCACTCGAGGAGCTCTACTCACGGGGCAGGGTTCGTGCCATCGGGGTATCCAACTTTCAGCGACACCACCTCGAAAAGCTTCTTTCCCGAACGGAGGTGGTGCCTGCTGTGAATCAAATCGAACTTCATCCCTACCTGCAGCAGCAGGACCTGAGGAGTTTCAATGCCGAGCACGGCATCCTCACACAGGCGTGGAGTCCTCTCGGACGCGGGAGCCTGCTCACGAACCCCACCATCACCCACATTGCCGCCAAGCATTCCAGGTCACCGGCGCAGATCATTCTCCGTTGGCATCTGCAAACCGGCGGCGCGGCCGTAGCAAAGGCCAGTTCGCAGGAACGGATTGCTGAAAATTTCCGGCTCTCCAACTTCACGCTCGACACGGTGGATATGACCGCCATCGCCCAGCTCGACTCGGATACCCGGGTCGGTTCCCATCCGGACCTGGTCAACTGAGATGGTGGTATTGAATCGCGCTGCCACGGTGCGGTCACTTCACGTGAACGGCGGCTTGCGGCGTTTCTGGGACTTTCCGCCGGAAGGAGCGGCGCCGGACGCGCCTGCGATCTTCATGGTGCACGGATTCCGCGGCGACCACCACGGACTGCTGCGGATCATCGAAGCGCTTCCGGCCTACCGCGTTCTTGCGCCGGACCTCCCGGGCTTCGGTCAGTCCGAGCCCCTGGACGGGACGCACGACGTCGCGGCGTACGCTGCGTTTGTCCGGAGCAGTATGGACCGGCTTGCCCTCGGTCCCCAGACGGTGCTGGTGGGTCACTCCTTCGGGTCCATCATCGCGGCCAGGGCCGCGGCAGACGCTCCCGGCGCCTTCAGCGCGTTGGTCCTCATCAACCCGATCAGCGCTCCAGCCCTCGAAGGGTCCAGTCGGATTGCCACCCGCCTGGCGGAGCTGTACTACCGCCTTGGCGCAGCTCTTCCCGAGCAGGCGGGACAGGCAGTGCTGCGCAACCGCATCATCGTGCGTGCCATGAGCGAGCTGATGGCTAAAACCCGGGACCGCCCGCTGCGGCGGTGGATTCACGCGCAGCACCGCGCCTATTTCAGTGCGTTTGCCTCCCGGGAGGTTGTCCTGCAGGCATTCACAGCGTCCATCAGCGCGACTGTCCGGGACAGCGCCCGCCGATTGCAACTTCCGGTGCTCCTGATCGCCGCTGAGAGGGATGACCTCGGGACGGTGCAGACGCAGCAGGAGCTTGCGGCGCTGATGCCGGACTCCACACTCGTGGTGCTTCCGGAGGTGGGTCACCTCGTCCATTACGAAGCGCCTGATGCCGCGGCCGGCCACATCGCCGATTTCGTAGAGTCGAGGACCCGATGAAAATCCTGATCGATGCCAGGTTCACCCGCACCGACCACCACGACGGCATCAGCCGCTATGGAGCCAGCCTCATTGAAGCGCTCGCACATCGGCCGGACGCCGAGGTAACCATGTTGGTTCATGACCGTCGGCAATTGGCCCTGCTACCGGACGTTCCGCACGTGATGATCAACAGCCCGCTCTCCCCCGCCGAACTGTTCGTCTCCTGGCGCATCAACCGCCTGGAGCCGGACGCCGTGTTCTGCCCGATGCAGACCATGGGCTCGTTCGGGCGCCGTTACCCGCTGGTGCTCACGCTTCACGATCTCATCTACTACCAGAACCGCACGCCGCCGGGCTTTCTGCCCCTACCGGTCCGGGTTCTGTGGCGGCTGTACCATCTGGCCTACTGGCCGCAGCGGATGCTTCTGAACCGGGCCGACGTCGTTGCCACCATCTCGGCGACCACCCGTGCCCTGATGGAGACGCACCGGCTGACGCGGCGCCCGATCCGGATAATTGGCAATGCCCCCCAATCAGGTGCCGTACCGCGGTCACCGGAACCGGCTCCGGACAAGTCGCTGCTCTACATGGGATCCTTCATGCCCTACAAGAACGTGGAGACCCTGCTGGCCGGGATGGCAGGCCTGCCCGACTACACGCTTCATCTGCTGAGCAGGATTACGCCTGATCGGCGGGCGGAGCTCGAAAGGCTTGTACCCGCCGGAGCAACAGTGGTCTTTCACAATGGCGTCAGCGACCGGGACTACGATCAGTTGCTGCGCTCTGCCACTGCCCTCGTGACGCTCTCCCGGGCTGAGGGTTACGGACTTCCCGTCATCGAAGCCATGGCGGTGGGTACCCCCGTTGTCGCTGCTGATACGCCCATATTCCGCGAGGTAGGAGGAACAGCGGCGTTGTACGTGCAGCCGGATTCACCCGAAGAGTTCACCAGTGCCATCCGGGCGCTTGATGATCCGCTGCGTTGGAAGAGCGCGTCCGATGCCGGTCGGGAACAGGCCCTTAACTATTCCTGGGACACCTCGGCTGAGTCACTCCTCGCCGCACTTGAAGAAGCAGCAGGGCTCCACGACGAACCCGCAGGCGGTGGGCGACGACGTTCACGGGCTCGGCAGCGGTGACTGGCTGGAGCACTGAGGCGCTAGAGTGCCCCGACAGGATCGATCCGAACGTGGACAGGTTCGGAGGTCCGCCTGGCCGAGAGCGAAACCCGGCGCGCCCGTAACGCGCCGACGACCTCTGCGGCATCGCGGTACCGGAAGAACACCAGAGTACGGTGCGAGCCCGCCGCTGACTGTTGGCCCGGTTCCTCCGGGCCTGCCGGACCCGCTGCGGCGCGCACTGCCGTTGGACCGACAACCCTGCACGATGGCGGCAGGTCCACTCCTTCAAGGAAGGCCGCCAGTGACTCCAGGGAACCGGTCAGCGCTGCGTATCGCACGGCCGGCGGCAGCCCCAGTTCAGTGCGCAGTTCGAGCTCACGCGCCGCAGCACCGGCAGGATCCCAACGGACCAGGTGGCCGGCAGCGACGTCGTCATCCGCGGTGACAACCACCACACCGCCTGCCGAGGCAGGACGGGCGAGCACCGCAGCGTTGAACCAGCGCTGGAGGGTACTCTCCAGCGCACGCAGGGACTCCCTGCCCAGAAGCGCGTTCCCGTCCAACAGGACCACGGCGGCGTAGCCCGAAGCCGCCACAGGTTCGGCACCCGGGGTTGCCACCACCACTCGGGGCGAATCATCCACCGCATCGAGAATATGATCGCCGGACGAGGAAACGACGACGGCGCCGGGGAACGCCCGGCCCAGTTCCTCGGCGGTGCGCGCAGCGCCGCTGACGGTGGAGCGGAGCCG
>NZ_JAROKN010000005.1:0-130146 GCF_029455255.1 Arthrobacter vasquezii
TGCTTCAGGCAGCCCTCGCCGGACCGGGGCTGGTCCGCGCCCGCCACGAATTACGACGGCGGTGGCCCACCATCGCGCTCGGCGGAGTCGCCGTAGCTGTGTACCCCCTCGCCTTCTACAGCTCCATGCGGTTGGCCGGTGTTGCCGTGGGTACCGTCATTTCGATCGGCTCGGCGCCCATCGCGTCGGCGGTCATCGAACGCGTCATTGACGGGCACCGGTTGACGCGGCGCTGGGCGGTGGGTGCCGGCGTCGGGTTGGTGGGAGTAGTGCTGCTTACCTTCGTGGAGCCGGCGAAGAACACGGGTGCAGGCAACACCACTGCCGGGATTTTGCTGGGGCTGCTCGCCGGGGTCACGTACGCGCTGTACTCGTGGGCGGCACACCGGACTATGCAGCGGGGCGTGCGTTCCGGGGTTGCAATGGGTGCGATCTTCGGGGCGGGCGGTGTGTTGTTGATGCCGGTGCTTTTCCTCACCGGCGCGCCGCTGCTTGAGTCCTGGCACAACTTTGCCGTCGGCGCCTACATGGCGCTGGTGCCCATGTTCCTGGGCTACGTCTTCTTCGGGCTCGGCCTCGCGCGGGTCATGGCAAGCACGGCGACCACGCTGTCCTTGGCGGAACCGGTCGTGGCGGCGATGCTCGCCGTCGTCATTGTGGGTGAAAGGCTGCCGGCGGCAGGATGGATCGGCGTCGGACTCGTGATTGCGAGCCTTGCAGTCCTCACCGTGCCCGTGCGGCGCAATGTCCGCACAGCGGTTGGCGTTCCCTAGGAGCCCTCTGATGGACCGTTGGACTCGTCGGGCGCTTCACTACGGGTGACACGGACACGTTCGATCCGATGGCTCGCCATCTCCGCAGCTTCGAAACGCAGTCCCTCGATTTCTACGCTATCGCCGGTCTTCGGCATTCTGCCAAGCCGGTCAAGAACCAGGCCGGCAAGCGTCTCATATTGGCCGTCGTCGGGAAGGTCCGCGCCGATCTCCTCGGAAGCCTCTTCGATGATCAGACCGCCGTCCAGCACGACGCTGCCACCGTCGCTGAGCGTGTGCCGCGCGGATGCGTCAACCTTCTCGTCGTCATACTCGTCATAGATTTCACCGACGAGTTCCTCGAGGAGGTCCTCAAGTGTGGCAATACCGTCAGTGCCTCCGTATTCATCGACGACGAGGGCTATGTGGTGCCCTCCTCCACGCATTTGGCTGAGTGTGGGCAGAATTCGGTTCGAACCCGGCACAGCGAGGATCGGCCGGGTAATCGACGCTATGGCATCACCGCCCGATCCTTCGTGGCTGAGGAGGTCGCGGATATGAATGAAACCAACGACGTCGTCGATGGACTCCCGGTACACCGGGTATCGCGTGTAGGGAAGGTCACGGATTGCCGCAGCAGCTTCACTTAACGGCATGGTCTCAGCGAGGAATTCAACGTCAGTGCGCGGTCGCTTCACCTCGTCAATCAGGCGTTCTCCGACGCTGAAAGCGTCAGAGAGAATCTGACGGTGTTCCCTCCGCAGATCCGGGGTCTCCTGAACCAGCTGCCGCAGTTCCGCGGCGGTGTACTCCTCGGTGGTGGCATTCGGATCCCCGCCGACGAGCTTTACGACGAAGTTGGTGGACACCGAGAGCAGCCAGATCACGGGGCGCATCACTCGCGCGAACATGTTGAGCGGAGGCGCCAGGACCCTCGTGAAGCCGACGGCGCGCTGCATGGCCAGTCGTTTGGGAGCGAGCTCACCCAGGACGAGGGACAGGTAGGCGATGACCAGGGTCATCAGAATCAGGGCAACCGTGTCGGCAGTGCCGTCCGGTATGCCGATGTTGATGAGCAGCGGCGCGAGATCGGGGGCAAGAGTCGAGGCGCCGTAGGCCGACGAGAAAAATCCTGCAAGCGTGACGCCGATCTGCACAGCGGAGAGAAAAAGATTCGGGTTGCGAACCAGTTTGGCTGTCCTCATGCCGCTGGGCCCGGACTCCTCGATGCGCTTGATCTGGCCCTCGCGAAGATTGACGATGGCCATCTCGGTGCCTGCGAAAACGCCGCCTATCAGCACGAAGACGAGAACCAGCAGGGCATTCAGGAGAGTGTCGGTATCCACAACGCCACTCTATCCGTGGCGACTCGGCCTACTTCGGTTGTTCAGCCACAGCGAAGATGTACTCCACGCCGGCGGCAGCGGCCGGGTCCCCGCTGAAGGTGATGAAGTAGCCGGGCTCCGGCACAGACACGTTGAACCAGGTGGGCCCGCCGCACGCGAAGCCGGTCATGCCCTCGCTGCGAGATTGAGTGGTGTAGGAGAAGGTCAGCCGGTCCGTTC
This sequence comes from Arthrobacter vasquezii, assembly GCF_029455255.1. Classification (NCBI taxonomy): domain Bacteria; kingdom Bacillati; phylum Actinomycetota; class Actinomycetes; order Micrococcales; family Micrococcaceae; genus Arthrobacter; species Arthrobacter vasquezii. Next base: position 2,318 of record NZ_JAROKN010000005.1, read on the forward strand.
CGCGGCACTGGGCGTGGACGAGGTACTCGCCCACGGGAAGCTCGGTGTCCGGCCAACCGATGGTTCCCAGCGTGGTGGAATCACCCGCGCCTTCCTGGATGACGTCCGCGGGATCAAGTCCGAGATCCAACGGCGCCGTGGACGCCTCGGGTGCACTCGCCACAACCTCGGTAGTGTCTTTCGATTCCTCGCCCACCGCGGCGGATATAGCCGAACACGAGCTAAGAATGAGCGCTGCCCCGCCCCACGCTGCCGCAGTGACTAATCGGGCAAGTGTGTGTCCCCCGGATTTCCCCATCCGCCAACCTTAACTGGAAGTTGCGCTAGCGAACAGAGTTACCTCGTCCAGGCGTCCAACCCCGGCAACTTTCGTGCAGATCCGGTGGCTTCCGCCCCCTTCGAAGTCGCCGGACCTGCGCAAAAGTTCCAGAAACGGGTGGGGGCTACATCCGCCCGAACTTCGCCCGCACCAGCGCAAAAATGCCGTAGCAGATAAGACCCACGGCAATGAGGACCAGCAGCGCATCGCCGAAGGGATGGTCCGTCAGCGCTTTCAGGCTTCCATCGAGTCCGGTGGACCGGCTGGGGTCATGGGTGATCACGGCGGCGCCGAACAGGATGCCCACCAGGATGAGGGCAATCCCTTTCGCAACGTGCCCGATGACGCCCAGCACCTCGATGAGGGCCCCGCGGTGCGTGTCTTCGAAGTGCCGAAGCTCAGGCCGGAACTTGCGCGCGAGCCCCTTGAAGACAAAGTAGACACCAATGCCGAAGACGGTGCCGCCTACGGCAAGGATCACGAAGACTCCGAAGGGCGAGCCCATCATCGCGGCGGTGAAATCGCGAGTGGATTCGCTCGAATCGACTTCGCCGCCGAAGGCGAACCGGGCGAAGGTGAAGGCCATGCTGCCGTAGATAATGCTCAGTGATCCGGAAGATATTGTCTTGGAGACCCGTTCCCCGGTGGGCAGGTGGCGGGCGCGCAGGGTCGCTTCGCTCAATTGCCAGGCGGCGAGTCCGAGGCACCCGATCGCGCAGGCCCACATGACCCACGGGCCGGACGTTCCACCAGCCAACTGTTCCAGCGCACCGGTCGGCTCAGCCTCGCCGCTTCCCCCGGACGCGATCTGCAAGGCAATGATGCCGATGAGGATATGGACGACGGCGAGAACCGCGAACCCGAAACGCGCGACGGCGTCGAGCACTGCATGGTCCGACACCTCTTCTGCGGTGTCAGCGGCCTCCCGCGCCCGGGAGTTTTTATCCGTTGACATGCCACGCTCCTGTATTTCCCTGGTATTTCAGGGTACAACCGCGGGTGACGTTCGATGGGCGGACGTCCACGGGCCAGGGTTCAGCGCCGCCAGAACAGGTGATGGGTTACGCCGCTGGCGCTGGGAACGACGTCGACATGGAAGCGGTCCAGCAGGTCATCGGGCGATTCCCACAAGCGCGACCCGCCGCCGAGTTCAACCGGCGAGACAGCTACATGCAACGTATCCACGAGATCAGCGTCGAGAAACTCCCGGATGGTGGTCGCGCCGCCGCCCAGCCTGACGTCCTTGCCGTTGGCTGCCTTCCGCGCTTCGGCCAGCACCGTTGCCGGATCAGCGCCGGTGAAATGGAACGTGGTGTCGGAAAGGGCGAAGGATGGCCGCTCATGGTGGGTCATCACGAACACTGGAGTATGAAAGGGCGGTTCGTTACCCCACCAGCCCTGCCAGTCCTCGTTCTGCCACGGGCCACGGCCTTTCCAGGCTCTGGTTCTCACCGGCTCCGAAGCCGTCGCTGGACACACCGAAATTCTGGACCCTCAACAGCTGGTTCACCTGACACTCCTCATCGTGGCAACCGGCCACTCCCCGGTTTCGAAAAAATCCTCCAGCAGCCCGAGCGCAGGCTCCGGATCCAGTCCGCGCGTCGCCAACCAGGCGTCGTCGTTATAAGAACACGCATAACGCTCACCCGAGTCGCAGAGAAGGGAAACGATACTCCCCTGCTGACCCGCTGCCTTCAGTTCGGCGACGAGCTTCCACACTCCCCACAGGTTGGTCCCGGTGGACGGACCGGCCGAGATACCCGTCCAGGCGCGCAGGTGCCGCGAAGCGGCTACCGAGGCGGCATCGGGGACCTGGATCATCGCGTCAATCACGGAGGGAATGAAGCTCGGCTCCGGCCTTGGACGGCCGATCCCCTCGATCCTCGACGGCTTCCCGACAGCGGCGACCCCTTCCGCCCAGGTGGGATAGAAAGCCGAGTTTTCCGGGTCCACCACGGCAAGCCGCGTGGGGTAGCGGTTGTACCGCAGGTACCGGCCGATGGTGGCGCTGGTGCCGCCGGTTCCTGCACCGACCACCACCCACTCGGGGACAGGGAACCTCTCGTGTTCCATCTGCCGGAAAATCGATTCGGCGATGTTGTTGTTGCCGCGCCAGTCCGTGGCACGTTCCGCGTAGGTGAACTGGTCCATGTAATGGCCGCCGGTCTCCGCCGCAATGCGCTCGGCTGCCGCATACACTTCCGAGGCACCGTCAACGAAGGAGCACGTTCCTCCATACTGCTCGATCAGCGCAATCTTTTCGGGACTGGTGGAACGGGTCATCACCGCAACAAACGGCAGCCCGAGCAGCTGCGCAAAGTACGCCTCGGAAACTGCAGTGGATCCACTGGACGCCTCAACAATGGTGGCGCCCTCCCGGATCCAGCCGTTCACGAGTCCGAAAAGGAAGAGCGACCGGGCAAGGCGGTGCTTCAGGCTTCCCGTCCGGTGCGTCGACTCGTCCTTGAGGTAAACGTCAATCCCCCAGCTCTCCGGCAGGGGCAGCGCAAGCAGGTGGGTGTCAGCGGACCGGTTGCCCTCGGCCTCGATGCGCCGGATGGCCTCATCCGACCATGCGCGGTCAGCGGCAGCGGAAATCGTCATATCTGCACCTTACGGATTCACACCGACAAAGGAACAACGGACGACGACGGCGCCACGATGGGTGCCGCCGTCGTCGTCTCTGCCGCTAGAGGTGGCGGCCGGCGAAGATCTTCAGCGCGTCGCGCACCAACTCCGCGCCCTTCCGGCCGCCGTAGTTCGCGCCGAAGCGGTCATCGGCGACGTACATGTCACCGAGTCCGGTGACGTACTCCTTCGAGGGCCCGTTGCCCGAGGACCCGCTGCCCGACGACGGCAGGCCGGGCACGCCGGCAAGCCACTCATAGTGCCGCCGCGCCAACTCCTGCGCCTCAGCGCTGTCAGCCGCGACACCCTGCTCCGCAGCGGATGTCCAGTCAGCGCCGAGCTGCGCCGACCGGGCCTTCCAACCGGCTCGCTCAGCATCACTCATGCCGGTCCACCAGCGGTCCCCCGAGGCATAGGCCTCCTTGCCCCACCGCTGCTCCACCTCGTCCTTGTACTGCGTGTGGTCGAAGCCGTTGAACATGTTCTCAGCCATCAGTTGTCCACCTCCTTCCAGTTGTTTAATGGTCAGCGAGACCGACGCGATCTGCCGCGCCAGCCGCTCCTGTTCCTGCCTCAGTAGCTCCAGGTGCTTGTGCAGCGCATGGGCAGGCTCCGCTTCCCTGTCCAGTACCTCCGCGATCGCAGGAAGCCCCAGCCCGAGGTCGCGCAGCAGGAGGATCCGCTGCAGCCGGACCAGGGCGCCGTCGTCGTAATAGCGGTAGCCGTTACTGCCCACCCTGGACGGCGGCAGCAGGCCCAGCCGGTCGTAATGCCGCAGGGTGCGGCTGGTGGTCCCGACCAGCCGCGCGACGTCCTGAATCGACCTGTCCATGTGCTCCTCCCTGCGCCTTTCCCTCACGGTATAGGTTGACGCTGCGTCAAGGTCAATTGCCGGGTGTAGGGTTCGGGAATGAGCATTGGAGAGGAACAGTTCCTTGCCCGCGCCATCGATCTTGCAATCCGGAATGTGCACGACGGCGGCGGTCCCTTTGGAGCCGTCATCGTCACCGGTGATGGGCGTCCGTTTGACGGAATCAACCGCGTGACCGCGAATAATGACCCCACTGCCCATGCCGAAGTGATGGCCATCCGCAACGCCTGTTCATCGCTCGGAACCTTTGATTTGAGCGGGTGCGTGCTCTACACGAGCTGCGAACCGTGCCCCCTGTGCCTGTCCGCCGCGCTCTGGGCCCGCGTTGACGGAATTGTGTACGCGGCAGACCGGCACGATGCTGCAAGGGCCGGCTTCGACGACGCCCGCTTCCACGATTTCTTCACTCAACCTGTGGAGGAACGGTCCATGCAGGTCCGGCAGCTTGTCCTTCCGGACTCCTCCGGTGCCAACCCCTTCCGCGCCTGGGCCGAGCTGGCCAACCGCATCGAGTACTGACCCCGCTTCACCTGCTGCGGACGTGCGGACCTACCGCTGCCGCAGCACCGCGCTGACGTCCCTCCAGAAATTACACAGTATGCTTAGCATTTAGTTGCCCGCAGCACATCGAATACTTCCGGGGAAGGGGAAACCTATGGCCGGCTCCCGCTTGCACAGCACCAGATCAAGCCCCTGGACGGACGGTCTCGGCCGGACCGCCTCCCGGTCAGCGCAGATTCTGCTGATTCTGACCCTTGCGGTGGTGGCCATCTACGGGCTGCTCCAAATCCGGCTGCTCGTGATTCCGGTCATCATTGCGCTGATCCTCGCAGCCGCCATCGGGCCGTTCGTCAATCTGCTGCGCCGGCGCGGAGTGCCCGGCGCACTCGCCACGGCCATCGCCTTCCTTGCCCTGCTGATCGCCATCTCCGGCGTCATCACCATCATCGTTTTCTCGGTCCGCAGCCAGGCCGATGAGCTGATTGCCGCGGCCACCGAAGGCCTGGACGAACTGCAGGCCTTCCTGACCAGCGGACCCTTCCCTATTTCGCCGGAACAGCTCGACCAGGCGCGCACCGCGATCATCGATTTCGCCACCAGCGCCCAGTTCCGCTCAGGCGCCATCTCCGGTGTTTCCGTGGTGGCTGAATTCCTCACCGGCGCCACCCTGATGGCCGTGATCCTCTTCTTTTTCCTGAAGGACGGCAAGAAGATCTGGGAGTTTTTCCTCCGACCCTTCAAGGGCGAGCGCGAGCAGAAATTGCGCCGTTCAGGCGCCCGCACCCTGGAGGTACTCGGCAGCTACGTCCGCGGAACGGCAATCGTCGCGCTCGTTGACGCGGTGGCCATCGGCATCGCGCTGCTCATCCTCGGCGTACCGCTGGCCCTGCCGCTGGCCATGATCGTGTTCATCGGTGCGTTCATCCCGCTGGTGGGGGCTACCCTCGCCGGCGTGCTGGCTGCCCTCGTTGCGCTGGTGGCCAACGGGCCGATTGTCGCGCTCATCGTGGTCGGCGTCGTCGTCGCGGTCAACCAGTTGGAAGGCGATCTCCTGCAGCCCATCGTGATGGGGAAGTCACTGCGACTCCATGCACTGGTGATTCTGCTCGCGCTGACAGCAGGAACCATCCTCGCCGGCATCATCGGTGCCGTGCTGTCCGTTCCGATCGCAGCCGTCACCTGGGCCGTCCTGCAGGTGTGGACCGATGAGGATCCAAGAATGGAACCGCTGAACCCGGACCTGCCTCCCGCAGGCTCCGAACCAATCTGAGGAGGGGGAGAGAATGACCACAGAAACAGCTCCATCGAAACTTCGCCAGGGCATCTCCGGCAAGCTGCTCTACCTGTTCATCCTCGGCGACGTGCTCGGCGCCGGCATCTATGCACTGGTGGGTGTCATCGCTGCCGAGGTCGGCGGAGCGATCTGGGTGCCGCTGATCGTTGCACTCGCGCTGGCCCTCCTCACCGCCGGGTCCTACGCGGAGCTGGTCACCAAGTACCCCAAGGCGGGCGGAGCGGCCGTCTTCGCGCAGCGGGCGTACAAAACCCCCTTCATCTCCTTCGTCGTGGGATTCTGCATGCTCGCCGCAGGCGTGACCAGCGCGGCCGGGCTCACCCTCGCATTCACGGGTGATTACCTCTCCGCCTTCATCGCCGTTCCACCCGGCTGGGCGGCAGTGGTGTTCCTCGCGCTGCTGGCACTGCTGAACGCGCGCGGCATCAAGGAATCCGTGCGCTCCAACGTGGTCATGACCGTCATCGAAGTGTCCGGGTTGGTGCTCGTGATCGTCCTGGTTGCCGTATTCCTCGGCCAGGGCGGCGGCAACCCCGAGCAGATTTCCCAATTCCCGACCAACGCCAACCCTGCCGTTGCCGTCCTGGGAGCGTCCCTCATCGCCTACTACTCGTTCGTGGGCTTCGAGGTCTCCGCTAATGTCGCGGAGGAAGTGCAGAACCCGGCACGCGTCTACCCGAAAGCCCTGTTCGGTGCCCTCGCGACGGCGGGCGCCGTCTACCTGCTGATCGGGCTGGTATCCGCTGCCGCGCTACCCGCCGACGACCTGGCCGGCTCCACCGCACCCCTGCTCGACGTGGTCACCGCCACCGGCTTCGGGATCCCGCCGTGGCTGTTCAGCCTGATCGCCCTCGTAGCCGTTGCAAACGGTGCTCTGCTGACCATGATCATGGCGAGCCGGTTGACTTTCGGCATGGCCGAGGAAGGTCTCCTTCCTCCGGTGCTCGGCAAGGTTCTGCCCAACCGGCGCACGCCGTGGGTAGCAATTATTGCGACGACGGCGGTTGCCATGGTCCTGACCCTCACCGGCGACCTCGCCTCGCTGGCCGAGACGGTGGTGCTGCTGCTCCTGTTCGTCTTCATCAGCACGAACATCGCGGTACTGGTACTCCGCCGGGACCGGGTCGAGCACAAACACTTCCGCATTCCGACGGTGATTCCCTACCTCGGCGTTGCCTCGTGCGTCCTTCTTCTCACCCAGCAGTCAGCGGAGATCTGGCTGCGGGCGGCGATTCTGGTGGGTGTCGGCGTCGTGCTGTATTTCATCAGTGCGGTGGTGACCAAACGCAGCAACCGTAAGCTCCAGGCGGAAGCTGGATAGTCATGACCTTCACCGCGGCCCTGATCGCTTCGCTGGTCATCGCACTCGTACTGGCGGCACTGCACCTCGCCGCCCCGCGCATCCGGAAGCTGCCGTTGGTTCCGGAGAGCGTGACCGGTTCCTTCGCGGGAGGACTCGCCGTTGCGTACGTCTTCCTCCACCTGCTCCCGGAAATCGCGGAGGGTAACGAGGCGATCGGCGAGCTGCTCGAGGACACCATCGAGGTCACGCCGCTGTTTGACCTGGGGATCTTCGTCGTTGCGCTTACCGGCTTCACCGTGTTCTACGGGCTGGACCGGCTGGCAACCTCGCGGCGGACCAGCAAACGGCCGGATTCCGCCGGCGTCTACTGGCTGCACCTCGGAGCGTTCGCGTTCTACAACGCGCTGATCACGTACACGATGGCGCTGCGCGTTGAAACGGGGTACCTCTTCGCAATCCTGTTCGCCATCGCCATGGGCCTGCACTTTGTGCTCACCGACCGGCACCTCGAGGAGAACTATCCGCACCGCTTCGCTGCCAGCGGCCGGGTGGTTTTGGCGGGCGCGCTCCTTCTCGGCTGGCTGCTGTCAGCCCTGTTTGCGCCGACCAGCACGGTTGTCGTCGCCATTCTGACCGCCCTGCTGGGAGGCTCTGTGCTCTTGAACGTCTTCAAAGAGGAACTGCCGTCCAACCGCGGCTCGAGTTTTCCCTGGTTCCTTGCGGGTATGGTGATCTACTCAGTGCTGCTTGCCCTCATTACAGCGGCCGCCGAATGAGCAGAAAATTCGAAGCCACCGCGCGGGAGCACTTTGGCTGGGACTCGCTCCTTCCCGGACAGCGCAAGGCGCTGGAGGCAGCCGACGGCGGCCGGAACCTCCTCTGCGTCCTTCCCACCGGTTACGGAAAGTCCGCCATCTATCAGGTGGCTGCAATGGCAGCACCGGGTGTCGCCGTCGTTGTTTCGCCGTTGATCGCCCTCCAGCGTGACCAGGCGGAGGCCATCAATGAGACACTCGGCGAAATCCGCGCCTATGTCCTGAACTCCACCGCGACGGACAGCGAGATCGATGAGGCATGGGCAGCCGCAGAAGATCCGGACGAGGAGCGCCGCGCCAAGTTCCTGTTCCTGGCGCCGGAGCAGTTGGCGCGCGAGGAAACAGCGGCCCGGCTGACGGCGCTGGACGTGTCCTTCCTGGTGATCGACGAGGCGCACTGCGTCTCCGCGTGGGGGCATGATTTCCGGCCTGACTACCTCCAGCTCGGCTCGCTGGTGGAGCGTCTTAAACGGCCGGTCATCGCGCTGACGGCCACCGCCTCTCCCCCGATGCGGCAGGAGATTCAGGAGCGGCTGAAGTTGACGGACGCCGTCGTGATCGCTGAGGGCTTCGACCGGCCAAACCTCCACCTCAGCGTGCAGCAGCACGAGTCCGACCGCGACAAGCAGCGCGCAGTATTGGAGCAGGCGGCCTCCCTTGAGGGGCAGGGCCTGCTCTATGCCGCCACCCGGAAGCAGACGGAGCAGTACGCACAGGAGTTGCGGGGTGCGGGAGTGCGCGCTGACGCCTACCACTCCGGGCGGAAGAAGTCCGAGCGGACCGCGCTGCATGAAGCCTTCCATGCCGGTGAGCTGGACGTCATGGTGGCAACAACCGCATTCGGGATGGGCATCGACAAGCTGGATGTGCGGTTCGTGGTGCACGCGGACATCCCCGATTCCCTCGACAGCTACTACCAGGAAGCGGGGCGTGCCGGGCGGGACGGCGAGCCGGCCGCCGTCGTGCTTCACTACCGCCCTGAGGATCTTGGGATCCGCCGGTTCTTTGCTGCGAAGAATGTGCAGGAGGACGGCCTTCGTCAGCTGTTCGCCGCTTTGCGCGCAGCGGAAAGGGCACTCGATGCCGCCGGAATCCGGGAAGCGACCGGGCTGACCCAGCGCAAGCTCTCCGGGCTCCTGAACCAGCTGGTTGAGGTGGGAGCGCTTCGTGAGCGTTCCGGGAAGTACCGCGCGGTGGCAACGGATGCCGGGCAGGTCATTGCCGATGTCGTCGAGCATCAGAAGCGGCGGCAGGAAGTGGACCGTTCACGTGTGGAAATGGCGCGGCAGTACGCGGAGTACCGCGGTTGCAGGCGGAAGTTCCTGCTCGGATACTTCGGCGAGGAGCACGAGGGCCTGTGCGGTGCGTGCGACAACTGCGATTCCGGACGGTCGGCGGAGCACACTGACGACGACGGCGAGAAGCACCTCTTCCCGCTGCAGAGCACCGTGCGGCATGGCGAGTGGGGCGAGGGCGTCGTGATGGGATACGAGAACGATGTGATCACGGTCCTGTTCGGGGAGCACGGTTACAAATCGCTGTCTGTGCCGCTGGTGGAGGAGAAGGACCTGCTGACTGCGGTGCGGTCCTGAAGGTACCGGTGTGCGTGTGAACAGCGCGTTCGGTCATACGATCTCGCGCAACGCTCAACAGCATGGTTACACTTCGACAGAGAACCGTAATGAGCGCGAAAGTGACCCATGGAAACCAACCACAAGATTTCCCCCGAAGACCCATTCCCAGAAGACTTGACCGTGCTGGATGATGTCGAGGTCGAGGTACTCAACAGCAGAATTCACCGCGAGCTCGAGGCTGAGTATGCAGAAGGCCTCCCGGAGCCGGAAACCGAGGCGCGTCTTGAGGAGGTCAACCTGGAGTTGAACCGGCGCGAGCAGGAGAACTAACCCCTTCATCGGGAACACGTCCGGACTGGACAGGCTGCTGGCCTGCCTGGTCCGGACATGTTCTTTTAACCGGGGTGACTTAATCGAAAATACGTTCTACTTTTAAACCCGGCACTGAAGAAGGTGAAGGGTAATGACGGCGCAACATGTAGACGAGGTTCAGCCCGGGTCGCGGTCGCTCAATGAGGAGGCAGACGTCCGCTTCACGTCCCGCGGGGAGCCGCTCGCGCTTCGTTGGAGGGCGGGCATCTGGCAGGTTCTGGGTGACCCGATGCACTGGACAAGCTCCCGAAACTGGTGGGAGCCGGGCCCTTCGGGAATCATGGGCCAGGGCAGCATCATGACACAGCAGTACTGGCGGTTCCGGGCACAAACGGGGCCGGCGTCACCCATCCTTGTCTTCGACGTCTGCCGGGATCCGCGCTGGGAGGGCTGGAGACTGGTCCGGGTGACTAACCTCGGGTCCGGTTGAGTTCTCGCGGCTTTCTGGCGTGCGGCTCATCGGCAAGAAAATGCTCATAAGCAGTGATAGCGCCGTCGAACGCTTCGGTGCCGCTGATTGCGGACTCGGCAAACGGGGCAATGTCCGCCGTGTTGTCCCGCGGATTTCTCCGCCAGGTTCCTACGGCGCGGCCGTCCAGCAGAAGTGCCGGCTTGAACACCCCGTTCTTGGCCAGCTGGATGCGGGAGGCGTACTCGGGCGGAAGTGATGGCGCGCGGTCCTGGTAGCCAAGGATGTACTCGTCATACCCAGCCAGCAGGAGCCCGCCTCCGGCCATCGGGTCCGGCTCGGTTACGCCGGGCAGCGCCCAGTAGCTCGCGCCGTCGTAGACGTACTCCACCAGCTCGCTGCGCGCCTGAGCCAGGCCAACTTTCGCGTCAGCGAGAGTGAGCTTTGACCACCAGGTGAAGTCCTGCAGACGTGCCGGGCCGTGCCCGGTGAAGTACCGGAGGGCGAACCACCGCAGAGCCTCTTCCCGATCCGGCCGCGGGCTGTCATCAGGAGCCCAATCATCAAGCAGCACCAGCGCCTGCTGGGACCGGTCCGGTGGCCCCCAGCAGACCAGTTGCGTCTGTGCCAGATACCAGATGATGTGGTAACCCCGTTGCCCGCTGGTGGAGAGCCCTGACCTGTCGAGGGTATCCAGAAACTCGTCCCGACTAAGCGCCATACCGCCCGCGAGCGCCTCACTGGCTACATCCCGGGCCCGGTGGAGTGTGCGCTGGTCAAGGTCGAGTTCCGCCAGACGCCGCGACGCCGACTTGATCATCCGCTCCGCCGTCAGTCCGAGCATCCAGCGGAGGTCAGCCGGCCGCACAAAGTGGAGTGTGCCGCGCACCGGCGCAGACCGCACCACGTCCGCACTATCGAGGACAGCGAGGACTCGTTGCCGAGTGGAACCATTGACTCGCGAGCCGACCGCCCAGAGCGCCTGGCCGAAGTCCTGCGCCTGGACTGCGAGCATCCTGTCGACCACGCCGGCCGGGCCGGGCAATCCTGATGATGGTCGGCCGTCGCTCACGGGGAAGTGGTGCGCGAGCCGGAGCTGCAGCAACTGGTCCCGGGTGATCGGAGTTCCCATGGCATCAGTATGCGTTGATCGGCACCCGCACAGGTGGACCTGCGGCATGATGGGCAGATGTCCTCCTCCGAGCACTTCACCCTGCGCGTTGACGATGCTGACTTCTCCTGCACCTACGAACAGCCGGACACTCCGACGGCAACCGTGATCATCGCCCACGGTGCCGGTGCGGGCATGGACCACCCTTTCCTCCTCGGCTTCAGCAATGCCGTGAACAACGCCGGCTTTGCCACCTTGCGCTTCAATTTTCCCTATATGGAGCAGGGTCGGCGATTCCCGGACCGCCCTCCGAAGGCGATCGCTGCCTGGCGGGAAGTGATGGCGCATGCGCAGGAGCGCACGCGGGAGGGACCGGTGTGGGCGTGTGGGAAGTCCTTCGGCGGCCGAATGGCGTCCATGGCAGCAGCGGAGGGGATGGACGCCGCCGGGCTGATCTTTCTCGGTTATCCGTTGCACCCGCCGGGAAAACCGGAGAAGGTCCGCGACGAACACCTGGTCCACATTCACATGCCGATGCTCTTCCTGCAGGGAAGCAACGACGCGTTCGCGCGGAAGGAGCTCTTGAATCGGGTGGTCGCGAAGCTCGGCGACCGGGCAACGCTGCAGTACGTGCCCGACGCCGATCACTCCTTCGCGGTCAAGGGCGCCAAGCGCAGCCCTTTGGAGATTGGTGCATCACTGGCTCCCGCGGCGGCGTCATTTATTGCGCGGAGTGGCTGAGCCCGTATCCCCACTGGGTACGGTGAACCTATGCCGAGCCCCTCTCCCGCAAACCTGACAGTAATCCCAGCCGTGGATGGAGCCGATGTTCGCGCTCCTGCGGTCCTCGTGCTTCCGGGAGGCGGCTACGGCAAGACATCTGACCATGAGGGGGAGCCCGTTGCCGAATGGCTCGCAGGGCTCGGCATCCACGCATTCGTCCTTCAATACCGGGTTGCACCTCATCAACATCCTGCGCCGCTGATCGACGCCAAGGAAGCGATGCTCTGGATTCGGGGCGGGGATCACGGTATCGCCGTGGACGGCGGGCGGGTAGGAGTGCTGGGGTTCTCAGCCGGTGGACACCTTGCCGCCACGCTCTCGACAGCTACGTCCGCGAAGACTCCAGCGCTTGACGTCCCCTCCGCCGTCCCCGACCTGTCGATCCTCTGCTACCCGGTGGTGTCTTTTACCGATGCTGTGCATCAGGGGAGCATCGATAACCTCCTGGGCCGCTCGCCGTCGTCGGAACTGCTGCGAAAAATGTCACCGGAGTTGAACGTTACCGACGCAACGCCTCCGGCGTTCCTCTGGCATACGGCCGACGACGCCGCGGTGCCCGTGGAGAATACCTTCGCCTATGCACGTGCGCTGATCGAGCACTGCGTGCCGGCCGAGGTCCACGTCTTCCCTCACGGCTCACACGGGCTGGGATTGGCCGGCGGTGAATCGGGCCCTGACCAGTGGACGGCGCTGTGCGGAAACTGGCTGTCGCGGCAGGGCTGGACCAACCGCTAGAGCCTCAAACCTTGGGAAAAGGTCGGAGGAGTGTTTCCTCCGGCGTCACACGGCTTTCTTATATTACGAATTAATGAAATCCTAAAGTCATCAGGCGCGCTGATGCGCCGCTGCGCCGGAGGAGGAAATCGTGGCCGGTAACTTCGAAATTTTCAGGGACGCCGACAAGCTGTACCGCTTTCGCCTCATGGATGAGCGAGGCGGCATTCTCGTAACCTCAGCCGGGTACGGACACAAAGGTGACGTGGTAACAGCCATAACCGCCGTCCGTGAGCATGCCGCCATGGGACACATCCAGGATTGCTCAGACCCTGCCACAACCGCACGGGCGCCGCGGGCGCGGCAAGTGCGGCAACGCGCTACCGCTTAATCTCGCTACGGCGCGAGTCTCGCTACGGTGCGAGTCTCGCTACGGTGCAAGTCTCGCTACGGTGTGGGAGCGGACTGCTGGGACTCCCTGGCTTCGACGGATTCCTGCGCAACCCACTCCGAAGCCCGCAACTGCTGCTGCGTAGACTCAAGGACCTCACCCAACAGCATCTTCGCCGTCGCCAGCAGGTCGGCGACACGCGGATAGGCCAAGCTGTAAAAGACCTGGCTGCCGCGCCGCTCGGACACAACAAGGTGGTGCGTCCGCAGCACGGAAAGGTGCTGGGAAAGGCGGGATGCTTCAACGCCCATATCCGCCATAAGATCCGTCACTGAGACGTCCCGCGACGCGGAGAGTATTTCAAGAACGCGCACGCGTACGGGATGCGCCATGCCTTTGAACAGGTTCGCCTTCACCTCATAGAGGGGCCGGTGCGCTCCTGGAAATGCCTCCAAGAAAACCATCATCCTTTGCGAACATGGACCGGGACGATCACAGGATGACAGCCGGTTCAAAGAAGTGCCTCGCGGCGATCGCCTGGGCAGTTGAGGACTTCATCATACCGTCATGTGCTACTCACCGGTAGCTTCTCCTGTCAGACAGATTCTTCTCCCACTGGTCCGCGCGGATAATCGTCCTCACCGTAAACCGCCTGCGCCTGTTCGACGACGTCCGCCTCGTTAGCTTCGCGGGCCCCCGCCTCAAGCGGCTGCTCGCTCACGTCCTCGACGGAATCCTCACCAACTGCTTGTTGCTGCTCAATCCGGTCGGCATCATTTGCCGTCAACGGCTCATTGTCTTCGATCGACATGTCTGGCTCCTCCTCGCTCAGTTCCTCCCCTGCTCCTGTTGGGAGGAATCAGTAGGAAATCACTTCGACGAGTTCGCCGACCCGGTCCTCAGGGTAGTTGCGGTCTCGTGCGGTTGTCATGATCAGTCCCCTTTCCTGCGTTCTTTTGATGAGTGGAACAGGTCCAGCACGATGGAAGGGGCCCATGCGTACGATCATAAGCACGCTTGCTATCTTTGTGAAGAGGTGCCGGTGGTGCCCGCGGCTACGCTGAAACAGGTCCGACAAGCTCAGGCAAGGAGTGCCAGACGTGCAGAACAGTACAGGCGCAGTCCTCCGGCGCTGGACGCCCGACGACACCGGCGCCCTCCACCGCGCCGTAGCTTGCAGCGATGACTTACGCATCCAATTCGGGCAGCAGGATCTCGCTACCCACGACGCCTGCAGACGGTACATCGAAAACCGGCTGGCGGTCGAAAGCGCTTCAGCCTGCCATTTCGCAGTAGCGGTCGACGGCGTAGCGGTCGGTGATGTCGGCATCAGCTCAATGGAGTTCAATCACGGCACGGCCTGGGTCTCCTACTGGATGAGCGCCGAGTTCCGCGGACGGGGACTCATCACCAGAGGTCTCGCGGCGGCGTCGGAATGGGCATTTTCCGAAAGCCTGTTCCGGTTGGAGCTGGGGCACCGGGTCAATAACCCTGCCTCGTGCCGGGTGGCAACGCGCGCCGGATTCCAGGCGGAGGGAGTTGAGCGCTCGAAACTGCGTTACGGTGTTGAACGCTACGACGTGGAGACGCACGCCCGCCTGGCAACTGACAGTTCACCGGATGATATCGAGCCGCTTCCCCGGTGAACTGAATGCGAGGATTGAGTTCAGAAGCTCGCGCATCGCATGGAAGGGATGACCATGAAAGTTGCTGTTGTTGGGGGCGGGTCGACCTATACGCCCGAGCTCGTGGATGGCTTCGCCCGCCTCCGGGAGATGCTGCCCATCGAAGAGCTCTGGCTGGTTGATCCCGACGGGTCGAGGCTCGAACTGGTATCAGGTCTTTCCCGCCGCATCTTCTCCAGGGCGGGACATTCCGGCAAGATTCGGACCACTTCCAGCGTCGAAGAGGGGGTCAGCGACGCCGACGTCGTTCTCCTGCAATTGCGCATCGGCGGGCAGGCCGCACGCCATGGCGACGAGACGTTTCCCCATGAAGCCTGCTGTGTGGGGCAGGAGACCACCGGCCCCGGCGGGTTCGCCAAGGCGCTGCGGACCGTGCCTGTGGTACTTCAAATCGCTGAAATCATCCGCGAGAAGGCGAAGCCGAATGCTTGGATCATCGATTTCACCAACCCGGTCGGGATAGTGACGCGCGCACTCCTCCAGGCCGGGCACCGGGCCGTGGGGCTGTGCAACGTGGCCATCGGTTTCCAGCGTCGGTTCGCAGCGCTCCTCGACGCTGATTACAGCAACGTTTCCCTGAATCATGTGGGTCTCAATCACCTCACCTGGGAACTGGGCGTCAACCTGAAAAGGGATGGCGGCTCCGTGAACGTCCTCCCCCGAATCCTCGGAGAACATCTCGAGGAAGTGGCGCGGGAGGTGCAGCTACCACCCGCCTTGTTGTCCCTGCAGCAGGCTGTGCCGTCCTACTACTTGCGGTACTTCTACGTCCACGACGAGGTGCTCCGGGACCAGCTGAGCCAGCCATCCCGGGCGCAGGCTGTCATGGAGGTTGAGGATGCGTTGCTGAGAAAGTACGCGGACCCGGCGCTGGACATCAAACCGGAGGAACTGTCCCTGAGGGGCGGCGCCTTCTATTCCGAAGCAGCGGTTGACCTCATGTCGTCGCTGATCTCGGGGCGGGGCGATGTTCAGGTTGTCAATGTCCGCAATGACGGCACGCTGCCTTTCCTGCCGGACGATCACGTGATCGAGGTCCCTGCCGTCATTCAGTCCGGTGGGTTGGCTGTGCCTCCGATCGGCACGCTGCCGGAGGAGATAGCCGGGTTGATCAGCCACGTGGCGTCCTACGAGCGGCTGGCCCTCGACGCCGCACTGCACGGCGGTAGGGAGCGGGTGCTCAAGGCGATGCTCGCCCATCCGCTGGTTGGCCAGTTCGATAAGGCGGAGAAGCTCACCGATGCACTGCTTGCCGCCAACCGTGAGCACCTGGCGTGGGCCCGTTGAACCAGCCCGGCTGCCCTGTTGTTATAGCGGTTGACGGCGGCGGTTCGAAGACGGACCTTGCAGTGCTCTCGGTTGAGGGTGAGGTGGTCTTTCACGCGCGTGGCGGTGGCGCGAATCCCCAGACGGTAGGCCTCGACGCATCTGTCGCGGTGGTCCGGGCGCTTGCTGCCGAGGCGATGGCGGTTATCGGGAACCGGCCGCTGCTGCAGACAAACGTCTATCTCGCCGGTATGGACCTCCCGGTCGAGATTGAGAAATTCTCCTCGGCCATCGCCGAAGATGACTGGGCGGGAGGAGCAGGCGGTAGACGAGCGTTCGTCGACAATGACCTCTTTGCCCTCCTCAGGGCCGGAACCGACAGCCCGGATGCCGTCGCGGTTGTCTGTGGAACCGGAATCAACGCAGTGGGAGTGAGAGCTGACGGCCGGACGGCACGATTTCCCGCGCTTGGCCTCCTGTCCGGAGACTGGGGCGGCGGAGGGGACCTCGGCGCGGCTGCACTGTGGCACGCGGCCAGGTCAGAAGACGGCAGGGGACCACGGACATCCTTGACCGAACTGGTTCCGGCGGCCTTCAACCTGCCCTCCGTGCGCGAAGTCATCGAAGCCATCCACCTCGGGAAAATCCCCGCGCGATCGGTTGCGGACCTCACTCCCGTTTTGTTCACAGCTTCGACGGCCGGGGATGACGTCGCCGCATCAGTGGTTGACCGCCAAGCCGATGAGATCGTTGTCCTGGCGGTCACTGCGCTTCGACGTCTCGATCTGCTGGACGCTCCGGTGCCGGTCGTTCTGGGCGGAGGGGTCCTCGCTGCGAATGACAGCCGGCTCCTCACCAGGATCAGGTCAGGTCTGGAGGAGCAGGCACCCCGCACCCACCTGCATTTGGTGACCGCTCCCCCGATCGTGGGAGCGGGCATTCTGGCGCTCGAAGTGGCCGGTGCGGAGGCGGATGCATTGGCCCGCGCACGGTCAGCTCTCGATAGCCGCTCCATTCCGCTCCAGCGAAACGTGCGAACTACACCGTGACGTGGTCGCTCCCGTGCCGGATGCCGAGCTGCCCGCGCACGTCGTCGAGAAGCTCCATCGTGGCAACCGAGTCAGCCCACGGCATGGTGGGGCTTTCGGTGAGTCCGTCCTGGATGCACCGGGTGACTTCGCGCAGCTGGTACACATAGTTGCTTCCCACCTGGCCGAAGGATTCGACGCGGGAGCGTCCGTCCGCCGTCGTGATGGTGAGGCTCGAAGGGTTGCACTGTGGGGTGGAGGCCGTCAGCCATCCGGCGTTTCCGCTCACTGTAGCGGTGCCGGGGCAGGCGGCAACAATCGATGTGAGCAGTTGGGCGACTGCCCCGTTCGCGTAGGAAAGCGTCAGGGCGTTCCGCATGTCCACGCCGTCGTCAGTGAGGGTTGCCTGGGCCGCGACGCCGGTAGGAACCCCCAGCGCTCCGAGCGCCCACGTCAGCGGGTAGACCGCAAGATCCAACAGCGCGCCGCCGCCGGCAGCCGGATCCCAGAGGCGGGAGTTCCGGTCGTAACCGGACACGAAACCCAGGTCCGCCTGGACCCACTGCACCTCTCCCAGCTCCCCGGAGGCAATGATGTCCCACGCCCGGTTGATGCTCGGCAGGAAGCGCGTCCAGACTGCTTCCATCAGGAAGACGCCGTTGGCCGCAGGCGCGGTGCCGACCATCATGCTCGTCAAAGGTGGTACTCGAAAACGATACGGGAGGGCACGTTGCTCACGATGTTATTCGACGCGAGATAATGGCCGAATGAACTGCGTAGCCACCCGATACGAGAAGTGGTTCGCGCTCACGGTGTTGTTACTCCCGTTGAGGTGCACCATGCCGAAGTAGTCGTCCTTTCCGTTGTCGATAGAGCTTTCGGTGTCTGTGCGCAAGAACTGATTGCTTGAGATCAGGTTCTCCTCGCTTCCAGGTTCAAAAATCACCATCCCCGGCCAGGAACTGACGAACTTATTCGCAGTGACGGAGCAGCGTTTGCTGTTGACTAAGCGCACGGAGCCATACCAAAGGATCGAGTTGCCCGAGATGGGGAGTCCCTCCGCGTTCTCAGCGAAGACCGCGGAACCCGCCCACGCACTAATCAGGAAGTTGTTCGTAACGCGCATTACCTGCCAAGCGCCAAGGAGTTCGATGCAACTACCGCATTCGGCTATGAAGTTGTTGGTTATGTATGGGGCGTCCGCGCCGCGGAGGATGATGGCGTGCGTGAGGTAGACGAACCCCAATCCTTCGATCCGGAATGCGTCATTGTCGGTTTGAGCGCGGATGCCGGTCTTCCCGTTTCCCGGAATGTACGGCTTAGAGCTTTCGACTCCGTCGATGCAAAAGTCCCGAAACTCAACTGAGTTGAGGCGCCCGACAGTTGCGGGACTGCCGGAACGAGCGATAAGGAAGGCTTCGCCGTGCCCGTCCGTGTTCATTACACGAATGTGGCTGCCGCCTGGCAGTGTTTCCACCCACTGGGATGAGTCGCTCTCATCGCGGATCGCTTCTGATAGGAACCCGTGCCCGGAGCCTTTTATTTGCAGGTAGCTGATGTCGATCAACACGCGGGTTCTGAGATCGAAGTGCCCGGGTGGACTGTATATCACCGCGCCCGGACGGGTGGTCTGGCTTGTCTGAGTGGCCTTAATGTCGGCGACGATTCGTTCATCACCTTCCCGATATCGGTATACGGGGACACGCTGGCGCCGGTCCAAGTGGTCACGTCATAAACAGTTTGGGCCATGTCTGTCTTATCTCGTGTGTGCGGGTGGGGTTCGGTTCGTCAGTGCCGAAGTTGCCGGGCGTTCCTGATTACAGGACGCCGACAATGCTCGCGCCAGTGTCAGCAGTGGGGTTCGCCGCAGGCTGAGCACGGGCTTCCATCTCCACAGAACGGGCGAGTGCCTGCGGTGGCTGCACCAAGGTGCATGCGAGAAGGCCCGCAGCTCCTCCAAGTGCCTCGAGCACTGATAGTCGAGTTGCCGCTTTTTCCGAGGGCCCTGTGTTTCTGTCTCACTACTCGTGGACAGTAGATCAGTCGCCGAGAAAAACGATTGCGTAACTTCGAGCATCTAAGTGTGAGCTGCACCATGTTGTCAAGGGTTGGGGTCATAGTGGCTTCGTAGGACGCAAGGACTAGAGAACCGCGGACACTTCAGGAGCGAACGCGCTACCAGAGATGTGGGTAGATTGAAGCAGAGTAGGCGGATTTCTGGGGGGTTTCGGCTTCCTCGGATGCGCGAGGGCCTGACGTATACGAGAAGGTCAGTCGTCGAAGCCAGACTGGCAGGTGGGACCACTTTTCCGTTTGAGGTCTTCTCAAAGTTTTCCCCTTTTGCTCTTGCATGTGTTGAAGTTCACACCCTACTATCGAATCGTTCGCGCAAACGATTTTCTGAGGAGCCTCTATGACCACAATGGCGATGGTTGCCAGTCTGGCGGGTGTGTCTATTTCGACGGTTTCCCACGTCTTGAACGGGACTCGCCACGTTGAACCGGAGACGCGCGAGAAGGTGTTGAAGGCTATCGAGGCGACTTCCTATCGCCAAGACGCCGTGGCGAGAGCTATGCGCCGGTCGCAGACGGACAGCGTGGGCCTGATTGTCTCGGATGCGGGCGAGCCGGCCTTCGCGGAGATGGTGCATGGGGTTGAGCATGCAGTCGCCAGACTCGGACTCACACTACTGTTGGCCAATTCCGCTGAGGATCCCGACCGGGAAGCGCAGGCCGTAGAAGCTCTCCTGGAACGGCGCGTTGACGGCCTGATTCTGGCGCGGGCTGCAGGGTCGCGCCAGGATGTTGTTGACGGCATCCAAGGCGAGGGTACGCCACTGGTCCTTATGGACCGTCTCTGCGGGATGCGGGTCGACCAGGTAGGAGTCGAGAACCGACTCCCCACTATCGAGCTGGTGAAGCATCTTGTCGATCAAGGGCACCAACGGTTCGTCTTCGTCGCGGGCGATTGCAGGGTTCCCACCCTGCGTGAGAGACGCGATGCCTTTGTCGAAGCGATGGCCCAGCTGAATCTTGACGCGTCCGCGCAGACAATCATCGCTGATGTGCCGGCCTTCGACGTCATTGACGGTCAGTTGGAGCAGGCACTGGATGCCGGTCCTAGACCGACGGCCTTGATCGCCTGCAGCACTGTGCTGGCGGCACGGGCGCTCAAAATAGTGCAGAACCGGAATCTGCAGCTACCCACCGACATCGCCTTCGCAACTTTTGACGGCTTCGCTTACTCGGACCTCTTCACACCGCAACTGACTACCGTCAGGCAACCAGCTTTCGAAGTTGGTGTAGCAGCGGCCGAATTGCTGGCCCACCGGCTAGCAGACAAGGCGCGAGGCTCCTCCCCCGTACGCCTGGCCCCCACAACCACACGGCTATCTCCCACGATTGAGTACCGAAGTTCGAGCGGCACCACCGTCCGTATGACGCCCTCGAACTTCTAAACCACAGATGCAAAGGAGCACCACCATGTCCCCCATCACTTCGCGCCTCGGCCTGAGCCTGGCTGCTGTACTTTCACTCAGCCTCCTCACCGCATGTGGAGGTTCAAACGATCAGGAAGTCCCCGCAGCCGAGGGACCATATGAGGCACCGGCATCGGACATCACAGCCGAAATCACCATCTCCAATTGGGGGGATCCCGGCGATGAGGCTATTTACGACGATGTATCTGAGCGGTTCAACGAGCAGTACCCCAACGTCACGGTCAACAATGACTTCACCCCCATCACAACCTGGACCGAATATGTCAACAAACTAGTCTCTTCGGTCGCTGCTGGAAACGCGCCAGACGTCATCAACATCGCCACTGAGGGTGTGGATCTGGGCCTCCACAACGAGCTCTTCGCCCCGCTGGACGGCTACATCCAGAACGACCCTGAGGGGGAAAAGCTTATCGCCAGCTTCGACCCGGCACTGGTCGAGGGGTTCACCGAAGACGGCAGCACCTACCTCATGCCGAACACCTGGAACTCGATGCTGATCTACTACAACACCAAACTGTTCGAAGAAGCGGGCATCGAACGTCCCTCCGAGGACTGGACCTGGAACGAATTCCTCGAAATTTCCAGGAAGCTCACCACCGGTGAAGGCGAAGACAAGGTTTATGGTTTCGGCCTTCCGTACTTCAACTTCGGACTCACACCCTGGCTCTACTCGAACTCCGCCTCCCAGATGAGCGAAGACGGGGAAACCCCAACCCTGGACGACCCAGCCACCGTCGAATCCGCCACCTGGATCCGAGATCTGGTCACCGAAGAAGGTGTAGCACCGCAACCAAAGGGAGCAGACCCGTACCAGCTCTTTCCTGCGGGCAAAGTGGCTATGACCGGTGCCGGCCATTGGGTCGTCGGTCCTTTTGAAGACGCAGGGTTCTCCGACTACGACATCCTGCCCTGGCCACAGAACAGCGAGAAATCCACGGTGTTCGGCGGCGGCGGGTTTGCTGTCTCCGAGCAGTCCGACAACAAGGACCTCGCCTGGGAGTACATCAAAATGCTGACCGACATCAAGACGCAGCAGGAATGGGCAGCCGCCGGCGCCGCCATTCCAGCTAACAAGGACGCGGCCCAGTCCGAAAGCTTCCTGGCCTACCCCGAACATGCCGAGCTCTACTACGACTCCATCACCTACGCCGAGCCGGTGGCCGCGCCCCGGGTTTACAACACCCTGGAACCGGCGTTCATGAGGGCAATGGACGAGATCCTCGCCGGCGGAGACCCCCAAAAGGAACTCTCCGAAGCCAACGATGAAGTACAGGAAGCGCTTGATCGTGAGTAGCACTGAGATTCGCTCTAACCCGTCGGAGAGGCCGGCCGCAAGGCTTTGGGGTCGGCTCTCCGGCGGGCGCCGCCGGGAAGCCCTCACCGGTTACGCCTTTATCGGCCCCTCCGTCGTCGGTTTCCTCCTCTTCATCCTCGGCCCTCTCGTCGCGGCGTTGGCGTTGAGCTTCACAAAATACAACATTCTCAGGCCGCCGGAGTTCGTTGGAATCGACAACTATGTCCGAATGTTCACGGATTCGCGCTTGCTACAAAGCTACGGAAACACCTTTATCTATGTCGGTGCCGCCGTAGTCCTCATCAATACGATCGCGCTGGCGGCGGCGGTTCTGATCAACCAGAACATGCCGCAGTGGCTCAACACGATCTTCCGGTCGGCGTACTTCTTCCCGTACCTTGTCGCGTTGGTCTACGTGTCCATTATCTGGCAGGCGCTTTTCCAGAAGGATACCGGCGTTATCAACTACTACCTGACCAGCAGCGGCCTTCCAGAGATCGATTGGCTCAACAGCCCGGAGGTTTCAAAACTCTCCGTCATCATCGTCGATACCTGGCGCAATATCGGATTCGCAATGCTGATCTATGTCGCGGCCCTCCAGGAAGTTCCAAAGGAAATGATTGAGGCGGCAGAAGTTGACGGCGCCGGGCCCTGGCGTCGGTTCAAGAGCATCACCTTTCCGATGATCAGCCAAGCGACCTTCTTCAACGTCACCACGACCACCATAGGTGCCTTCCAGATCTTCGAATCCATCATTGTGCTGACCCGTGGAGGACCAGGCGACTCAAGCCGCAGCGTCGTCATGTACCTCACCGAAAAAGCCTTCAACGACTTCGACATGGGATACGCCTCAGCGATCGCCACCTCACTCTTCATGCTGATCCTGCTCGTCACGCTCATTCAGTTCCGCGTAAGAAAGTCCTGGGTGCACTATGAGTAACCAAACCGTTTCCACTCTCGGCGGACCACTCCCAGCACCACCCCACGACAAAGATCTAAACAGTGCGGGCACGGGCAAACTGGGAACTGCGGCCCGGCGGAACTACCGTCGCGGGCGCCGTCGCCCGTCGATCGGCAAAGCCATCTCGCTCGTCTTGCTCACGTTGGGCGCGATAGCCATGATCGCCCCATTTCTATGGATGTTCACAACGTCGCTGCGCTCCCCCGGCAACGCATACGACTTGCCTCCTCTCTGGTTCCCCAACGAATTCCAGTGGGAGAACTACCCGGATGCAGTCAACGGTCCGGTGCCGATCCTGCGCAACATGTTCAACAGCGCAGTGATCGCTATAGCAGTCAGCATTGGGATGATCATCACGGCGCCCATGGCAGGATTTGCCTTCGCCAGGCTGCGGTTCCCTGGCCGGAACATCATCTTCATCCTGCTGCTGGCCTCCCTTATGGTGCCCCCGCAGGTGACGATCATCCCGCTGTTCCTCATGATGAGCGAATGGGGTCTGATCAATAATCCCCTGAGCCTTATCCTGCCTGGCATCACCGGAGCGCTCGGCGTCTTCCTCATGCGCCAGTTCTTCCTCTCCCTCCCGGAAGAAATGCTCGAAGCTGCCCGGCTGGACGGAGCGAACGCGTGGACGGTCTACCGTCTGATCGCCCTGCCCTTGGCGAAAAACGGCATCAGCACACTGGGCATCATCACCTTCTTGGGGAGCTGGAACGCATACTTCGCCCCGTCGATTTTCCTCAACGACACATCGACCGCCACCCTCCCCCTGGCACTCGTGCTGCTGCTAGGACCCTACGGTGCCGGGAACCTCTCACTGGTCATGGCCGCCACCGTGATCGCAATCCTGCCAGCGCTCATCGTTTTCATCATTGCTCAGCGGTGGATCATCGCGAGCCTCACACAATCAGGAGTTAAAGGATGACCCCCATGCCCACGACGGGAACCGCCGGTCCTTCCCAGGGGCCGCTCGCCGACTTGGTCAGGATCAAGGACGCACGCTCGGCCCGCTCTTCAAGTTGGGACCAAACCGGGCGGAACCGGGACAACTGGATCGTCATGCCCGGCCAGGAACGGGTGCTCGCCGACATCGAAGGTCCCGGATGCATTACCCATATCTGGATGACCCAGTCATGCCGGCTCCAGCCCGGGCCGGGCCAAATCGATCCGGCGGCAGTCGGCGTCCCCATGCTCGAGATCCACAACGCACTCGGCGTGAGCTGGGAAGTCGTAGACCCCGATTACTATCGAAAGATCGTACTGAAGATCTACTGGGACGATCAGGAAACCCCAAGCGTTATCGCCCCTCTGGGGGACTTCTTCGGGCTGATGAACTCCCTCTCCGGATCTTACGATTCGCTGCCCTTGTCGGTGTCGGCGAAAGAAGCCGAACTGCACACTTTCGGCGGAAGCGCAGCTTTCAACAGCTACTTCGCTATGCCCTTCAACAAGCGCGCCCGCGTCGTCGTGGAAAACCAGAATGACGTTCCGTACCTGCAGTACTTCTACATCGACTACGAGCTGTACACCCAGCCCCTCTCCGAGGAAACTGCCTACTTCCATAGCCACTGGCGCCGGCAGCTCCCCAACAAAGGGTGGGGTCCTGACCTGCAGACCAACAGCATCGAGGTCACCATTCCCAACCTTGATGGCAAAGACAACTACGTCGTCCTGGAAACTGAGGGCGAGGGCCATTACGTAGGCTGCAACCTCGCCGTGCGCCACTTCCAAGGCTCATGGTGGGGCGAGGGCGACGACATGATCTTCATCGACGACGATACTTGGCCACCCAGCCTGCACGGCACCGGCATGGAGGACTATTTCGGACACGCCTGGGGCATGCAGCGCAACGCGTACGCCATGAACGGAACGATCGTCCACGAAGAAGATGTGCCAGGTTTCCACCACAGCTACCGTTTCCACCTCACCGACCCGATCCGATTCAAAAAACGCATCAAAGTGACCTTCGAACACGGCCACGCCAACCACCTCTCCGACGACTGGTCTTCGACCGCCTACTGGTACCAAAGCCTCCCGTCACCCGATCTGACCATCCCCGGGGTCGAGGAGCGGCTGCCGCTCCGGCCCGTCGATCGGGTCATCGAGACACCGCTGCCGGACCTCAGCGAGGACCAGCAGAAGGCACGGAGGGACACCGCCGAGAGGATGGAGAAGTTCACCGCTGCCCGGGATGCCCTCCGCGAGGCACGGTCGGAAGAAGTGGACATTTGGGAGGCAGGAAACCGCGATCATGCCCAACGGATTCGCGCCTCCATCAACAGCAAGAACAGCTGACCGTTACCTTCTGCCAGCACAAGACAACCCATGAACCTCTCGAAAGGCACGACCAACGTGTCCAAACTTCCACTGCGACCCGAGTTCCACTTCACTCCGCACCAGGGGTGGATCAACGACCCCCTCGCGCTCACCTATAAGGACGGCCGCTACCACCTCTTCTACCAATACGTACCCGGCTCGACCGTGTGGGGGCCCAACTGCCATTGGGGCCATGCAACATCCACCGACCTGATGAGCTGGACGGAAGAAGGAGTTGCTATCGCCCCCGGGGAGGGGGACGACGGCATCTGGTCAGGATCCATAGCCGTCCACCCCGAAACCGGGGACGCAACCATGTTCTACACCTCAGTCTCGGTCCCTGATTTCGGGATCGGTCGGGTACGCCAAGCGTTCCCCACCGACGACACCTGGAACACCTGGACAAAAGGCGACTTCGTCGTTGATGTGCCAGCCGAACTCGACACCATCGCATTCCGCGACCCCTTTGTCTTCCGTGACGGAGAGAAGTGGCGGATGCTGGTCGGAACCGGTCTACGCGGTGGCACCGCCGCCGCCACCTCCTTCTCCGCGACCGATCTCAACAAATGGGACTACGACGGGCTCGCAGCACAACGATCGGGCTCCGAAACCTCACAGGTCTGGACCGGAACCTTATGGGAGTGCCCACAGATATTCGAAATCGACGGCCGTTCAGTGCTAGTGACATCCGTGTGGGAAGACGACGTACTGCACTACGTCGCCTACGGCATCGGCACATACGAAGACGGGAAATTCAAGGCCGAAAGCTGGGGACAACTCACCTACGGCTCTGGCTACTATGCCCCCTCATTCTTCCGAGACAAAGACGGAGCGCCCGGGCTCATTTTCTGGATCCGCGGTTACCTTGACGAAACCGCCGGCCGCGCCAGCGCCCTAAGCATCCCCCACAGGTTGCGACTGATCGGCAACACCCTCATCAGCGAACCGCACCCAGACCTCGCCGCCTATGAGGGTTCATCGGATCAGGGAAGCGAATTCCACCTTGCCGCCGACAACGCCTACATCCTCACCTGGGACGGCACAGAAAAGGCAAGTCTGCAGCTTATTCAAGAAGACGTGCAGCAGGTCACGGTCACCGGAAAAGCTGGCACCCTCTACATCGCAACCGGGGGCGATGAACAACACATCGACCACACCCACGGTCGAGTCACAATGATCATCGACGGGCCCATCCTAGAGCTATTCACCTCGCGTGGGACATTCGCATTGGGATCAGGCCTTCAAGCCGACCAAAAAGTTACAGTAGACAGCACCGCACCGGTCCTCGTCCGCCAACTCTCACGGAAAGATGAGTAGCGTGATGCCCCAGTCCCGGATCCTGGTGGTCGGCGAAGCCCTCATGGACATCGTGAGCAGGGAAGAAGGACTAGACCGACACCCTGGTGGCTCACCGGCCAACGTGGCCGTCGGATTGGCGCGACTTGGGTCCGACGTCTCACTTCTCACCGGGCTGGCCGAGGATGCCATGGGTCTCACCATCTGGCGTTATCTCGAGAGCCAGGGCGTTAAGTTACTGCCATCATCACTCCACGCCGCCCGGACTTCCTCAGCCACCGCAGTTCTCCAGAACGATCGGGCGGCAAAGTACCACTTCGATGTGGAATGGACGCTCCCAGCGCGGCCCCTGGACGCTGCCTTCGACGTCATACACACCGGATCCATTGCGGCATTCCTGGAACCTGGTGCGGCAAGTGTCCGTCGGATATTCCAACAGGCAAGTAAGGATGGTGCGCTCCTGAGCTTCGATCCGAACATACGCCCTCAACTGCTGCCCCCACATCCCGTCTCGGTCGGAATGTTCGAGATGATGGTCGAGAATGTTGATGTGGTGAAGCTCAGCGACGAGGACGCGGAATGGTTGTATCCCCAGATCGCTATAGACGGCGTAATCGAAAAACTCCTCACACGGGGACCGGGACTCATCATCATCACCAGGGGAGCAGCCGGGGCGAACCTCGCAACCAAAGCAAACCGCTGCCGGATGCCAGCAGACTCGGTAGACGTGGTCGATACAATCGGGGCAGGTGACTCATATATGGCCGCGGTTCTGAATCTAGTGGCCACGACGAAGCGCCTTCCTAGGGATCTGGCGGAGCTGGAAGCACTAGGTTCGCTTGCGGCGACTGCAGCTGCGATCACTGTCTCCCGAGCAGGCGCCCAACCTCCCACCCGACAGGATCTATACCAGTTTGCCGGCGTCTCACCCACGGTGAGCTGTCCCCCGCACCATTTGCGATGAGTTGCCCGACCACCACTTCATCGTGGGATAAGAATTAGACCACGAATACGAGAGCGGAATCTGAGGAAGTTCCCCTTGAGCCAGCAACGGTATAGCGACACGCCGGTAGCCGCGACTGTGGAGCAGGTTGCGAGACGCTTGCTGCCGGATCAGTAGGACCGGCCGGCACCGAGCGCGCACATCCATCTGGTGACTGCATCGCCGATCGTCAAAAGCGGACTCGCCGGTCGCCCACGCTCATCTGGAGGGCCGTTCCCTTGCGCTCCAGATGACCGCCCGCTACACCGTGACCTGATCGCTTCCGTACCGCATGCCGATCTGCCCGCGGACGTCGTCGAGAAGTTGCATCGTGGCGACCGAGTCAGCCCACGGCATGGTGGGGCTTTCGGTGAGTCCGTCCTGGATACAGCGGGTGACTTCGCGAAGCTGGTACACATAGTTGCTTCCCACCTGGCCGAAGGATTCGACGCGGGATCGTCCGTCCGTCGTCGTAATGGTGAGGTCGGAAGGATTGCACTGTGGGGTGGAGGCAGTCAGCCAGCCTGCGTTTCCGCTCACCGTAGCGGTGCCGGGACAGGCGGCAACGATCGAGGTGATCAGTTGGGCGTTCGCCCCGTTCGCATAGGAAAGCGTCAGGGCGTTCCGCATGTCCACGCCGTCGTCAGTGAGGGTTGCCTGGGCCGCGACGCCGGTAGGAACCCCCAGCGCTCCGAGCGCCCACGTCAGCGGGTAGACCGCAAGATCCAACAGCGCGCCGCCGCCGGCAGCCGGATCCCAGAGGCGGGAGTTCCGGTCGTAACCGGACACGAAACCCAGGTCCGCCTGGACCCACTGGACCTCTCCCAGCTCCCCCGAGGCAATGATGTCCCACGCCCGGTTGATGCTCGGCAGGAAGCGCGTCCAGACCGCTTCCATCAGGAAGACGCCGTTGGCCGCTGCGACGTCGGCGAGCGCCCGGGCTTCCGCAGCGTTGACGGTGAAAGGCTTCTCGCACAGGACGTGCTTGCCCGCGGCCAGGGCCGCTTCCGCCACCTCGCGGTGCTGGCTATGCGGCGTGGCAACGTAGACCACGTCCACATCCGGGTCATTGAACAACTGCTGATAACCGCTCACGCCCTTCGTGTCGGAGTAGCTGGTTGCGAAGCCGAAGTCGGCGGCGAAGCCGGCAGCATTGGCTTCGCTGCGTGAGCTCACCGCGTGCAGCACTGAGTCTTCCAGCAACGCCAGGTCTGCAGTAACCCGTCGGGCTATGGTGCCCGGGGCCACGACTCCCCAGCGCACGTTCTTCCCGGTGGCTTTCAGCGGGTCAGCTCCGGGCTCAGCGCAGGGCGGAACGGGCAGGATGTGTTGGCGCACGGGTTTCCTTGGAAGGTTAGGCGGAGTCCCTGACCACCAGCGAGGTGGGCAGCAGGTTCACGCGGTCCGCCGGCTCCCCCTCGATCAGTGCGAGGAGGATCTCGGCCATCCGGTGTCCCATTTCGACGATGGGGTGGTGAATGGTAGTCAGGGCGGGCGTTACGGAGGTGGCAAAGGAGTCATCATCGAAGCCGACGACGGCGATATCCGCCGGGATGCGTATGTTCCGGTCGGTGAGCACCGAGCAGGCACCGGCCGCCATCTGGTCGTTGGCCGCAAAGAGCCCGTCGATCCGTTGCCCGCGGTCCAGGAGCCGCCGCATCGCCTCCCTGCCGGAGGCCTGCGTGAAGTCGCCGACTTCCACCAGCGAGGTGTCCAGCCGAGCTGATCGCAGGGCAGTCTCCCAGCCGCGCAGCCGGTCGACCCCCGGGTACATGTCCTGCGGACCGGCGATGGTGGCGATGGAGGTGCGTCCGGCGTCAACCAGGTGTTGTGCGGCGCGTGCCGCAGCGGCCTGGTTGTTCACCTCGACGTAGTAGCTGTCACCCTCACCCCGGAAAGGACGTCCCGCGAAGACCACGGGGAGCGAATCGCTGATTCTCGTCCAGGAGTGGTCCCCGCTGTGGTGAGAGACCACCAGCGCACCGTCAACGTTCCCGCCCAACAGGTAGCTTCTGGTCTTTTCAGGCCTTGCTTCAGACGAGACGATCAGGTTCAGCGTGTACTTCGTCTCCACCAGCGTTTGCGCGATGCTTTCCACCAGGGTGGCGAAGAACGGGTCGGCAAACACTTTCGAGGTGGACTCCGGAACCACCACTGCAACCGAGTTGGTGCGCCTGCTCGCAAGCGAACGGGCAGCGCGGTTGGGAATGTAGTTCAGTGTGGAGATGGCGCTCTGGACGGACTTCACAATGTCCGGGTCAACGTTCGGTGCATCGTTGACCACCCGGGACACCGTTGATCGTGAGACGCCGGCCAGCGCGGCCACCATTTCGAGGGTCGGCGCGGGCCGCGACCGGCTTGCGTCTGTCTTCACAATCATCTCCGTGCATGGTGCTGGAACCTGTGGGTCCAGTCTAGGTTGGCTCAGGCTCCTGACGGCGTGAGCACCTGCACCCTCGACTGTTCCACCTCCCCATTGGCCCTCGCGGAGCTGATCAGCTGCCGGTAGGCGTGGCCGCTGTCCTTGATGGTCCGTTCAAAGGAGTTGTAATCCACCCGGACAATCCCGAAGCGCTTGCCGTAGCCCCACGACCATTCGAAGTTGTCGAGCAGGGACCAGACGAAGTAGCCGCGGACGTCCGCGCCGGCATCGATTGCCTCACCGACGGCGGCAATGTGGTCGAGTACGAACGCGGTTCGCTCGGTATCATGCACCGCGCCGTCGCTGCTGACGGCGTCGTCGTAGGCTGCACCGTTCTCCGTCACGTACAGCGGTGGGAGGGTGGGGTACTCCTCGCCGAGGCGGACCAGCAGTTTCCGGAGCCCGTCCGGGTTCACTTCCCAGTTCATCGCCGTGCGCGGCAGGCCGCGGCTGGGGAAGGCGATGTCCTCAGAGCCGATCCAGCATGAGGACGTCTTGCGGGTGGTGCCGCCGGAGTGGCCGTCGCCGCCCCCGGTCGGGTGACCGCTGATGAGGTCGTCGTGGTAGTGGTTGACGCCGAGGAAGTCGATCGGCGTTC
Source organism: Arthrobacter vasquezii (assembly GCF_029455255.1). NCBI lineage: Bacteria > Bacillati > Actinomycetota > Actinomycetes > Micrococcales > Micrococcaceae > Arthrobacter > Arthrobacter vasquezii. The sequence goes on from NZ_JAROKN010000005.1 coordinate 32,750, forward strand.
CGATGATTTCCAGGTCACCGAACTGGATGACCTCCCGGATGCCGAACTGCTCGAGGTCCGCGAGGGTGTCTTCGGGGTACTCCCCGCGCAGGATCGGGTCGAGGAAGATCCGGTTCTGCAGGGAATCGAAACGGCGCGCGGCATCGAGGTCAATGGGGTCCGTTGGGTCCTTCGGGATCGAGTTGCTCAGGTTCAGCGTGATGCCGATCTGCTCGGCCCCCCGAGAGCGCAGGGTGTTGACGGCGAGGCCGTGCGCGAGGTGCTGGTGGTGAATAGCGGCAACGGCAGCACTCGGTTCCTGCCGGCCCGGCGCATGCACTCCGGCAGCGTATCCAAGCAGGGAGGAGCAGAAGGGTTCGTTGAAGGTCGTCCAGTGCTGCACCCGGTCGCCCAGCGCCGAATAGACGTCATTCGCGTAGTCCACAAAGCGGTACGCGGTGTCCCGGTTGGCCCAGCCGCCCTTCTCCTCGAGGGCCTGCGGCAGGTCCCAGTGGTAGAGGGTCAGCCAGGGGAGGATCCCGGCGTCGAGCAGTTCATCCACCAACCGGGAGTAGAAGTCCAGGCCTTCCGGGTTTGGCCCACGGTCCCCCGGCCGGACGCGCGCCCAGCTGGTGGAGAACCGATAGGAGCCCAGCCCGAGCTCCTTCATGATGCGGACGTCTTCGGGCATGCGGTCATAGTGCTGGACCGCGTCCTTCAGGGTGTCGCCGTGGGCAATAGCCCCGGGTACACGGGCGAAGGCGTCCCAGACGGAATCTTCCTTACCGCCCTGATGGCTTGCTCCTTCAACCTGCGCTGCTGCGGTGGCTGATCCCCAGAGGAACCCCTCCGGCCAGGTTCTGGTCGCGCTTCCTGACACGGGTTCACCGCTGATGGGTAGGGGGCGGGTTGCGTCGAGTGGCATTAGCCTTTCACTGCTCCTTGCATGATTCCTGAAATGAGTTGTCGGCCTGCGATGACGAAGAGCACCAGCAGGGGAAGTGTCGCGAGAACCGCACCGGTAAGCACGATCGAGTAATCGACGTACCGGGCGGCCTGCAGTTGGCTCAGCGCCGTCTGCAGGGTGGGGTTGCCGGCGTCGAGCACCAGCAATGGCCAGAGGAAATCCGTCCAGGCGGTCATGAAGGTGAAGAGCCCAAGAATCGCCATGGCCGGCCGCGCGGCGGGAAGCGCCACGTGCCAGAACGTGGAGATCATGGATGCCCCGTCCATGCGCGCGGATTCGATCAGCTCATCGGGAATGACGTCCACCAGGTACTGACGCATGAAGAACACACCGAACGCCGTCACCAGCGTGGGGATGACGACGGCGCCGATCTCGCCGGTCCAGCCCAGGGTCCGCATCATCATGAACAGAGGGATGATGCCCAACTGGGTGGGGATCGCCATGGTGGCGATCACCGCGACCATCAGACCGTTGCGCCCCTTGAAGCGAAGCTTTGCGAAGGAGTAGCCGGCAAGGGTCGAGAAGGACACCACCGAAACGGTGATGATTCCCGAGATCAGGACGCTGTTGCCCAGCGCCAGCCAGAACGGGATGGTGTCCAAGACTTCGCCGGCGTTGCTCCAGAAGTTGCCGCCGGGCAGGAGCGGCGGCCAGGTTCCGGCGAGTGCCGAATTGGACCGGCTGCCGATGATGACGGACCACCACAGCGGGTACGCCGAGGCGAGGAAGAAGGCAAACAGCAACCCGTAGGTCAGGAACCCGGGACGGTACCCATTGCCGAGCAGCTTTCTCCGCAGAGCCGGCGGGCGCGTACCTTTCTTGCGATCGGTGGTCTGCGTCCTGTCGATGACGGTCATTTTCCACTCCTTGTGGTCGCGTCGTCTGTGCTGGCTGGGTTTCCAGCCGCTGATTCCCCCGACGGTGCCGGCGGCTGCGTTCCGACGGCAGGGAGTACGACGGCGGGAGCCGAGGACTTCTTCCTGCGCCGGCTGAGTGCCCCGCGGCGAGAGCCGCGTTCGTCTCCCGTGGTTGCAATGCGGCGCGAGATCAGCCAGTTCACGATGCCGAACAGGACGATGATGAGGAACAGGAGCCACGCGATGGTCGCAGCCTTGCCGAAGTTCTGGCGCTGGAACGCCATTTCCCACAGGTAGAGGACGGTGGTCTGGAACTGACGTGCGGTTCCACCGGCGCTCCTGGGATCGTAGAGCTTGGGTTCGGTGAAGATCTGCAGGCCACCGATGGTTGCGGTGATGACCACGAAGATCATGGTGGGGCGGATGCTCGGCAGGGTGATGCTGAAGAAGCGGCGGAATGGCCCGGCGCCGTCAATGGCGGCGGATTCATAGATGTCCCGCGGCACGGCCTGCATGGCTGCGAGGAGAATCAGGGCGTTGTAGCCGGTCCAGCGCCAGTTCACCATGGTGGCAATGGCGATGTGGCTGGGCAGGGTCTCGTTCATCCACATGATCCGGTCAATGCCCATGCTCGCCAGAATGTTGTTGATGAGCCCGTACTGCTCGCCGAACATGTTCGCGAAGATCATGGCAACCGCTACCGGAGTAACGATGTAGGGGAGCAGGATGCTCATGCGCCAGAACGTCTTGGCCCGCAGATTCTGGTCCAGGACGGCCGCAATGGCGGTTGCGACCACCAGTTGCGGGATGGTGGAGAGCAGGAAGATGCTCACGGTGTTGAACAGTGAGTTCCAGAAGAACCTGTCCTGCAGTACCTCGACGAAGTTCTGCAGTCCCACAAACTCGCCCTGACCCTTCAACAGATGCCAGTCGAAGAGGGAGACAACAAAGGTGTAGCCGAGAGGGAACAGCCCCACGAGCCCGAACAGGAGAAAGAACGGGGCTATATAGAGGTACGGCGACGCCTTCACATCGAAAACATTCAGGCGCTGGCGGAAGGTCGGTGCGGTCTTGCTGGCAGCGGGAGTCCCGGCTGCCGGTCGATTCAGTGTCGTGGTCATGACGATTCCAGTCCATGAGGGGGCCTCCGGTACTCCGGAGGCCCCACGGCCGGTGTGCTAGTTGTTGACGACGAGCTCGTTGAGGAGCTTGACGGCTTCGTTCCAGGCTTCGTCAGCCGTACCGGAGCCTGTATCGAGGATCTTCAGTGCCGGCGCGAAGACGTTCTCCTGAATCACCGAGTCCTTCGGACCCTTGAACTGCGCGACGACGCCCTCGGCCCGCGAGGCGAAGATGGCACCGTAGGGAGCGTCATTGAAAAGCTCATTGGGTACGGCGTCTTCCACAATCTGCTGCTGTGCCTCGATGGTGCTGGGGAAGTTGTTCGCTGCGGCGGACTGCTTGACCTGCTGCTCCGGGGCGGTCAGCCATGCTGCCAGCTTGGCTGACTCTGCCGGGTGTTCCGAGCTTTCAGGAACGGAGAGGAAAGCTCCACCCCAGTTGGAAGCGCCGCCCGGGAAGACGTTAGCTACGTCCCAACCGGTCTCGGGTCCACCGCCTGCGGATTCAAGCTGCTCCTGGATGGTGCCGAGCATCCAGGCGGGGCACACATGGACGGCGAAGGAGCCGTCAACGAAAGCTTTACCCTTGCCCCAGTCGAACTGCTTCTGGTTGGCGGACAGTCCGTCGGCTGTGCCGGCTGCAAGGAGATCGAACTTGGCGCGCATGGCCTCGTTGCCCTCGACATTCAGCGCGCCATCGGCCGTGTAGTAGCCCTCCTCCATCTGGTTCACCATGGAGTTCCACACGAACGCGGACTGGTCATACCAGGCTTTGCCGGTGGCCTCGTTGTACTGCCGGCCCAGGTCGAAGTAGGTCTCCCAGGTGGCGTCGTCGCCGCCGAAGAGTTCAGCAACTTCTTCGCGGTCCGTGGGGAAACCTGCTGCCTCGAAGAGGTCCTGGTTGAAGCACAGTGCCTGTGGCCCGATGTCGGTGCCGTAGCCGATGACGCGGCCGTTGGGATCGGTGCCCTGCTCGAACTTCCAGTCCACCCAATTCTCCTTGATGTCCTGGGCACCGTGCTCATTGAGGTCCACGAACTGGTCAGACACCTCCATGATCTGGCCGAGCCAGCCCTCCTCGACGGCGACGACGTCGCTCAGACCCGATCCGGCTGCGAGTTTGGTGAACGCATCGACGCGGGCGTTGGCGCTGCCGTCGATGTTGTTGGCCTCGATGGTTACGCCGGGGTTGGCTTCTTCGTATTCGGCATACAGATCGTCATAGCCGAAGTTGCCGAAGGTGGTGATGGACAACTCGATGGGGTTCTCGGCGCTGGCCGGTTCATCGCTGCTGCTGCCGCAGCCCGTGGCAACGAATGCCAGGGTCATAGTGCCGGTGAGGGCGGTGATCATTTTGGTGCGTCGTGAAAGGCTCACGGTCACTCCTTTGTGTGCGTGCTTCGATGGGGAAAGGGCGTGCTGGATTCCACTGGCTGGCCTTCTGGAAACGGACGCGATTAGCCTGCGTGGAGAATGGTGCGAAAGTTTGATGGAGCGCTCCATCGGCGGTTCAGTCAATCTACAGATGACCTGGGTCACATGTCAATAGAGCGCTCCATCAAGAATTCTGGGCCCATCGCGGCGCCGTCGGGCTAGAGCTGTTGACAGCCCCGGTGCGGGACCGCGTGCACCCGCCTGACTAGCCGCTATGTCAGCGGCGTGAGCCTACCCGTGAGCACCGAGGCGCTGCAGATCTCCGCTGACGGCTCCGCCAGGGATGCCTTGATCCGTTGCGCCGCTTCCGGAAGACAGGTAGGCGTATCAGCCGTCAGCGGGTACACGGCCACCTCGACCACCCGCCGGTCGGTGTCCTGAGCCGGCGTGATGTCGATGTCCCACACCGAACCGTCCCAGAAGACGTCTTCCTCGCGGCCTTCAAACAACGACGACGCCGTGTCACCCACCAGCTCAAGGCGCAGCAGGGAGCGCTCCCCTGCCGTCGCCTGGCCGCTAACGCTGATGGTGTAGCGGGCGGCATGCGCAGCGAAGTCATCGGGGGACGGCGCGGAGGCGCGCCCCGGTACGGTTACGGGCCGTGCCGGCGGTGCGGAAGCGGGAGCTGTCCGCGTGATCGTCACTTCGTGCGCCTCGGACGATACGGTGAACGGGTCGCGCGAGAAACCGTCGTCGTCCGCTTCTCCCGTGGGAGGGAATACGGCCACGGTGCCGGGTTGGTGCGCATACACCGCAAGTCCGCCATCCCGCTCCACCACAGGGGCAGACGAAAGCACCAGACGACGACGGCCGCTGACAGTGGGCGTCCACGCTTCCAGCGCCTGGGACGCCGAAAGAACCAGCACGCGCAACCGCCCACCCCTCTCACTGGTCAGGGTGAAGAAACCCGGGCGAAGGTCTTCGAGTACCCGCTCCCCGCCCACCGGCACACTGGGGTGGCCCTCAACCGCGTACGCGGCCGGCACGGCCAGGTGGGCATCGACGCCGTCGTTCGCGGTGAGGACCAGAACCGGCGGCTCCCCTGCGGCTTCAAGCACCGTCAGGACGTTGAGCGTGGCCCACCGGACGACGACGCCTGCCACCTCCAGCTGGACCGGCCAGGACAGGAACTCCCCGGCTGGGAGATCGACCGGCCGGTGCGGGAACAGGACACTCTGGTCATCCAATCCGATCTCGAACTGCACGCCGGTCCGGGCGGGCAGCGGCTCATGCGGCCGGTGGTTGTTGATAAATACAAATCCGCTCGCACCGTCGCTGCGCAGTGACCAGCGCAGGCCGCCGTCGTCGTCGTTTTCCGGGATGGTGGCATTCATCGCCGCGAGGCGGGAGCCGAAAGCCTCAAGGAAGGAGTGCTGGTTCCGCAACCGGTGGAAGCTGTCCCGAATTTGGAGGTGGGCGCCGATGGGTGCGCCGAAGTCGTAATTCAGCTCCGGGAGGTCGTTCGGGTAGCCGGTTGCGTGGGACTCCTGCAAGCCCTTGCGCGGGTTGGTGCCGCCCACGTACATGTAATAGCCCTGCCAGGTGGACCCGCTGCCGAGCTTGCAGAGCGCGACGGCGGCAATATCCCGTGCGGTAGGCGCCGGACGCCGGTGGTAGGCCTTCGCCATTCCGCCGCCGAGTTCGCAGGTGGCGGCCGGGAAGTCGGGATGCTTGGCGCCGACGACGCCGGTCCAGCTCTCACCCGCGAGGTCCTTGCCGATTCCGGGATCATCCCACTGGTGGGAAAAGGTGAAGTGGGCCTGGAAGCTCTCGTCCCAGCCCTGGTTCGTGTCCACCCAGAAGCCGTCCGAGTAGCCGCCGTAGAGCGGGAACACCTCGCCCACCGGGATGTCCGCACTGCCCCACGCCGTTGCCGTCCACAGCGGCGCGAAGAGCCCGCTCTCCCGGGCAAGGTCCTTGAGGGCGAGAATGTGGTCGGGCCGGTCATAGATCTCGTTCTCAAGTTGGATGCCGATCACCGGGCCATCGCTGCCGCAGAGACCGGCCACCTCACGGCCAATCTGCCCGAACCAGGTTCTGACGGCGTCGAGGTAGCGGGGATCGTTGGTGCGTTCGGTGTAGTCCGCGTTGACCACCCAGTCCGGATGACCGCCGTTGCGGACCTCGCCATGGCACCACGGGCCGAGGCGAAGGATGACCTCGAGGCCAATCTCCTCACACAGCTGCACGAACGCCGCGAGGTCGAGGTTGCCCTCGAAGCTTGGAGTGCCGTGTTCCTCCGGCTGGTGATGAATCCAGAAGATGTAGGTGGCGACGACGTTGATGCCGCCCGCCTTCATCAGCCGCAGCGCATCGGCCCAGCGTTCGCGCGGCTGGCGGCTGTAATGCATCTCGCCGGTGACGGGAATCCACGGTTCACCGTTCCGGAGAATGCTGCGGTTGGTGAGCGCTAAGCCGGGGCGGGCGTCGACGTCGTTGGCCATCCGCGGGCGGGTTTCGGGAGCGTCCCAGCCAACGTGGGAGATCTTCAGGGCGGGCATGGTTTCGACGGTAAGCGCATTCCGCGCGCCGGGCAACAACGTCAGGGCTCGAGGACGTACGCCAACAGATCATTGAGCGTCTGCTCCATGTGCCGGTCCATCGCCAGCCGGGCGCGTTCGGTGTCATGCGAGCGCATGGCGTCCATGATGTTGGCGTGCTCGGCAATGGCGTTGATCTGAATCTGGACCACCTTCGAGGTCTGCGCGCGCCGGGAGGCAAGGATCCGGGTCAGCGGCTCAAACAGCACCGCAACAAACACGTTTCCGGACGCATGCAGGATCAGGTCATGGAAGGCGAGATCGGCAGCGACGAAGCGGTCGACGTCGTTCTCTTCATGGGCGGCGCGCATCTGCGCCAGCTGCCCGTCCATCTCGGTGAGTTCCTCGGCGGTGATGCGGCTCGCGGCGAGTTCGGCGGCGCCGGTCTCGAGCATGCGCCGCAACTCGATCAGCTGGACGGCCACCGCAGCATCCTCCTGGCCCTCGGACGCGGCACGCAGCACGGCTTCAAGTGACGACCACTGGTTCAGCGGGTTCACGAACGTCCCCCGCCCACGCTCCACGCGGAGAATCCGGCGTGCCACGAGAGTCTTCATCGCTTCGCGGACGGTCATGCGGCTGACCTCGTGCCGCGCGCTCAGCTCCAGTTCGCCGGGGACACCTGATCCAGGCGGGAATTCACCGGCAACGATGCGGTCGAGCAGTTCATCAGCAACTTCATCGACCAGCGATTTGCGTGCCATGCTCCCCCTCTTCCAGTAACCAGCCAAGTGTACTTGCGTGTCTGCATGGCCTGTGTCACACTAATCGATATGCAAGATGTCTGACATATTACATTTAGAATAAAGGCCAGCTATACACAACGGAGTGCACAGTGACTACTGAGACGAACCTCCTCGCCGGTTACCCGGCCGAGCTCGCCGTATCCGCCGACGCGGTGGCGCAAACGCTTGAGAACCGCATCTTTGTAGTGCTCGACGACGACCCCACCGGCACGCAGTCGGTCTCGGATCTGCCGGTCCTCACCCGCTGGGAGACCGAGGATTTCACCTGGGCGTTCGGCGAGGGAAAGCCTGCGGTGTACGTGCTAACCAACACCCGAAGCCTTGATCCCGCGGAAGCCGCCGCCCGCAATGAGGAAGTGGTCCGCAACGCGCTCGACGCCTCTACCCGACTAGGATCCGACCTTCGCGTGAGTTTCGTCAGCCGCAGCGACTCCACCCTACGAGGGCACTATCCGCTGGAGCCGGACGTTATTGCCGCCACCGTGGCCGAGATGTCCGGTGAAGCTACCGACGGCGTCGTCATCATCCCCGCCTTTCCCGACGCCGGCCGCATCACCATCGGCGGAGTGCACTACACGCGCGGAAGCGATGACGAACTCATTCCGGTCGCCGAGACCGAATTTGCGAAGGACGCAACCTTCGGCTTCACGAACTCCGCGCTGCCGAAGTATGTGGAGGAGAAGTCCGGCGGGCGGTTCTCCTCCGGTGACGTGATCGTTCTCGACCTGAACATCATCCGCGCCGGCAGCGAAACCAGCGATCCGGAGTTTTCAGCGACAGCCATCGCCGACGCGCTCGACGGCGCTACCGGCTCCACTCCGATCGTCGCGGACATCGTCACCGAGAACGATCTCCGCGCGCTCTCGCTCGGCCTCGCCGAAGCTGAGCGGCGCGGCAAGCGCCTGCTGTACCGGGTGGGCCCGCCGTTCATGCGCGCACGCATCGGGCAGGATGTCCGCGAGCCGCTCACCAGTGACGAAGCGTTCGCCGGTACCAGCCCGGGCACTGCGGGTGGCCTTATTGTTGTCGGCTCCCACGTGGGCGTGACCACACGACAGTTGAACGTGTTGACCACCGAGCACAGCGCAGCCCGCATCGTGGAGATCGATGTCGAGCGCCTGTTCACCGCTGAGGCGGACCGCTACCTCGACGAGGTCGTGGACACCGTCAGCACCGCCCTCAACGGCGCGGACGTCATTGTGCACACCAGTCGGCTCCTGGTGCGCGCCGATGACCCGGCCGAGAGCCTGCGCATTGCGCGCACCGTTTCTGCCGCCGTCGTCGACGTCGTCAACCGGACGTTGAAGGCGTTCCCTCCCCGCTTCGTCATTGCAAAGGGCGGCATCACCTCATCCGATGTTGCAGCCCACGGCCTCGAGATCCGCCACGCGATTGTGCGCGGTCCCATGCTGCCCGGAATCGTGAGCCTCTGGGCGCCCGTTGACGGCCCCGCCAAGGGCATCCCCTACATCGTCTTCGCGGGGAACGTCGGCGACGACCGCTCCCTCGCAGACGTGACGCGCACCCTCAGCGTCACCTTCTGACGGCTTTCCCACTGCACAGTTCAACCCAGTACGTACCAATGGAGATACAGATGAGCACCACTGATTACCAGGTCACCGTCCTCGGCCTCGGCGCGATGGGGCTGCCGATGGCAACCCGACTCGCAACACAGCTGACCGTGCACGGCTTCGACATCGCCGAGGAGCGGCTCAAGCTGGCGAACGACGCCGGTGTGCACACCTTCGCTTCCGGGCGGGACGCGACGCACGGCGCCGACGCCCTCCTGCTGGCCGTCCGTAACGGCGAGCAGCTCACCGAGGTCCTGTTCGGCGAAAACGGTGTCGCCGCAGCGCTGAAGCCGGGCGCCGTCGTCATTCTTACCAGCACCGTCGGCACCGAGGCGATCGCCGGCACTGTCTCGCGTCTCGCGGAATTCGGCGTTGCCCTCGTTGACGCGCCGCTGTCCGGCGGACCGAAGCGTGCCGGGGAGGGGGACCTGCTCATCGTCGTGGGCGCCGACCCTTCGGCTGTGGAAGCGGCCCGCCCGGTGTTGGAGCTGCTGGCGTCAACGCTGAGCATCGTCGGCGACAAGCCGGGCGACGGCCAGGCCCTGAAGACGGTGAACCAGCTGCTGTGCGGCGTTCACATTGCCGCTGCCGCTGAGGCGATGGCACTGGCCGACGCCCTTGGCCTCGACCAGCAGAAAACCTTGGCCGCCCTCGAGGCTGGAGCCGCCGGATCCTTCATGCTCTCCAACCGCGGCCCGCGGATCCTCGAGGCCTACAGCGAGGACGGCGCCGAAGTACTGAGCCGGCTCGACATCTTCGTCAAGGACATGGGGATTGTCGGCAAGGCCACGCGGGGCGCCGAGCTGGCGACGCCGGTCGCGGCCGCGGCTGAACAGCTCTACCTTCTAGGTCAGGCCCAGGGCCTCGCCGCTGCGGATGATTCCGCCGTCATCCGGGTTGTTGCGCCCACGAGGCGCAGCGCCTGACGTCGTCGCTCACTGCACCATCACTGAGCGCACCGTTCGCTCTCAGGCGGCTCCCGCCGTCGTCGTTCGTATCAGCAGCCTCACCGTGAGGCTCCCGTTGTCACAGGAGACACCCCCTTATGAGCCCTCTCGCTCTCCTCGCCATTGCAGTAGCGGGCGTTGCCCTGCTGCTCGTGGGAGTTATCAAGTTCAAGATTCCCGCGTTCCTCGCGCTGCTGGTGGTGAGCGTGCTGGTGGCGCTGGTCGCGGGCATTCCGCTCGGCGACATCGTCAGCACCGTCACTGAAGGTATGGGTGGAACGCTCGGCAACGTCGCGATCCTCGTGGGCCTCGGTGCCATGCTCGGCAAGATGATCGAAATCTCCGGCGGCGCCCAAGCGCTTGCAGGCAAGTTCACCTCGGTGCTCGGCCCGCGCCGCGTGGTTGCAGCGTTGACCTCCGCGGCGTTCCTGCTGGCCATTCCCGTGTTCTTCGATGTCGGCTTCATCATCCTCGTGCCGATTATCTACGGTTTCGCCAAGGCGGCCGGCGTGAACCCGGTCAAGTTCGGCCTGCCGGTGGGCGCCATCATGCTCGCCATCCACGTGGTTGTTCCGCCGCACCCCGGTGTTGTGGGAGGAGCCGGGATCCTCGGCGCGGATATCGGGTGGACCACTGTGCTGGGCCTGCTGCTCTGCATCCCGGTCGGCGTACTGGGCTACTTCGTTGCGCAGAGGCTGAACCGCCGCGAGTACGAGATGCTTCCCGCAACCGCCGCCCAGTTCAGGCTTTTCGGTACCGGTGAGTCCGACGTCGAGCGCGACACAGCCGCCGGCAGTACGGGTGGAGTTGCCACGCAGGTCCGCACCGCGCCGAGCCCCGCGATGATCATCTCCCTGATCGTGCTTCCCATCCTGATGATCATGGTCGGGACGGTCGGCGCCATCCTCCTGCCCGAAGATACCTTCGGCCGCGACCTCGCCGGCTTCATCGGCTCACCGCTGATCGCGCTGCTGACGGCTCTGGGCCTGACCTACTACTTCCTGGGCATCCGCCGCGGCTGGTCCTCCCAGCACACCGGCGAGGTCATGGATTCAGCGCTGGCTCCCACCGCGATCGTCATCCTCGTGACCGGCGCCGGCGGCGTCTTCGGCAAGGTGCTGACCGTTTCCGGGATCGGCACGGCGCTGGCTGAGGGTCTCGCTGCCGTTGGTCTGCCCATCATTATCATGGCGTTCATCCTGGCCGCAGTTCTGCGTGCGTCGCAGGGTTCGGCAACCGTCGCCATCATCACGACGGCGGGACTTCTCAGCGCGGCCGTCGCGGCCGGCGGCTACTCCCCCGTGCAGACGGCGCTCATCCTGATCGCGATTGGTTTCGGAGCGTTCGGTTTGAGCCATGTGAATGACTCCGGCTTCTGGATTGTTACCCGCTTCCTGGGCCTCTCCGTGGCGGATGGCCTTCGGACCTGGACCGTGCTGACGACCATCCTCGGCGTTGCCGGCTTCCTACTCACCCTTGTGGCGTGGACGCTCGTGGGCGGGTTCGCGGTCTAGTTTCACCTTCGCGCGATACCGTTCGCGCCTCCCGTTAGCTTTTTTGCCATCCGATAGCGGCCTTCCGCTATCGGATGGCAAAACTGTTATCGGATCAGTTGTAGTCATCCGCTCTCCCACCCGTTATTGTTCGGAACAGTCCGCTCCTTGTGGAGGGGCGCCGAGGGGGGAAATGAACTGGATCCGCGCCAACCGGCTGATTGCAGCCGGTTTTGGCATCGCCGTCGTCGGGCTTGTGCTCGTTCTTGTTGCCGGGGCCACCGCGCCGCCTGCGACGTTCGGCTGGTTCGCCTATGCACCGTTGGCAAACAACGCCGTCGTAGCACCCGGCCCGACTGCGGGTGAAATCTTCGGAGCGTCCCTCGCCGGAGCGGGTCTCATCCTGTGCGCCGGAGCCCTCGGTTACCTGCGGGGACGGCGCGGCACATGAGGCCGCTGCTGATCTCGCTGCTGGGGGTCGCCGCGCTCCTGATACTGGCCGGAGTGTCGCTGCTGTTTGGCCGGCCGCCAGCCGCTCTCCCGCTTCCCACCGCTCAGTCTGAAGCGAGCATCGCGTACGGTTCGGAGCTCGTGATCGCGTACGACGACGGCGCCTCCTCCTCCGATCTGCTCACCACCGCCGCTGGCCTGCTGGTGCTGGGCGGCCTGATGATCAGCGCCGGCGCCTACGGCGGCCGGCTCGCGAGGGAGGCTCCGGATGCGGACTGATTCCGGTTGGCGGAAAGCGATCGCGGTGTTGTCTGTGGGAGCGCTGCTGGTGGTTCTTGGCGTGTTTCTGGTGATCGGTTCCCAGCCGGCTCCCACGCAGGACTTCGGTTTTGTCGGAGGGCAGGGCCAGGAATTCCACATCACCTCGAACGGCGTCCTGAGCAATGGGCCGCTGTTGCTCAGTCCCACGATGGGAGGGGTGTTGCTCGGCACCGGAGTGGCGCTGGCGGCGGGCGTCGGCGGGTTCGTGCTCGGCCGTCGTCGTCGTTAGCTCCGGCTAGTCCTGGGCCATCTCGTTTCAGCGTGGCGATGTACAATTTGTACATGACCACAGACATGACGGTAAGTCAGGGCCGGGCTGCACTCAGCGCCGTGACCGCTCGTGCAGAATTCGGCGGCGAGACCACCTACCTCACCAAACACGGGCATCGCGCCGCAGCCGTGGTGCCGGCAGCATCTGCCGAGTTGCTCGAACAACTGGAGGATCTTATCGACGCGAGGAGCGTTGAAATCGCCCTCGCAAACCTTGACTCCGGGAAGGACGAGCGAGTGCCCTTCATCCGCCGCAGTGGCGCTAACCCCGCATAGTGACTTACTCCATTGCGCTCCTTCGTTCAGCAGACAAATTCTTGTCCAAGTTAGTGAGACAACAGCCGTCCGATGCGCAGAATATTGAAGAAGCGATTCAAAGCCTGGCGGAATCACCTCATCCGCCCGGATGCGAACAACTCAAGGGCTACTCCGGCATATTCCGTATCAGAGTAGGCAACTACAGGATCTGCTACCGCGTAGACGGCGGCGAGCTACTCATACTTGTGATTGTCATCAACGAGCGGAACGAAATCCATCAGGAGCTGCGGCGTCATCTAGGGCGCTGAGCGAGATTGCTGGACGTTACGTAGCTATCCAGTAGCGAAGCTTCGCCCCTCGCTGGACTACTCCGGGATTCTCCGTGGCGCGTAGACGTGCCATACATCTGACCGCGCCCTTGCCTGATCCTCCGGCCCGTGATTCGGTGGGAAGTGGGGCTGACAGCCCCGGTCGGGTTCCGACTCACCGAATCCATAGAGGAAACCGAGAGTAGGAGAGGCACATGGCTACGAACAACCCCGCCAAACTGATCAAGCTAAGCGACAGCGATCAGACGGTGACCGCCGAGGAAGACATCCGCGGACTCAACGTCAAGGACAAGGACGGCGAAGATCTGGGGCAGATCGATGCACTGCTGATTGACGACGCCGAGAAAAAGGTTCGCTTCCTGGTGGTCGCCTCAGGTGGATTCCTCGGGATCGGCAAGGAGAAGTCGTTCATCCCGGTCGAGGCGATCACGCGTATTGCCGATGAGGTCACGATTGACCAGTCCCGCGAACTGGTCGCCGGAGCTCCAGGTTATGATCCTGAGCTCGTCGACGAGGCCTCCTACTACGAGGACGTGTACGGGTACTACGGATACGTGCCGTATTGGGGCGCCGGATACGCCTACCCGACCTTCCCGTACTACCCGCCTGTTCCGCCTGACCGCTCTGCGGACAAGTAAGGGCGATTCCACGCTTAGACTCCGAGGATGCGCGCAGTAGTTTTCGACCAGGTTCAGGGCCGGCCCGATGTTCGGGAGGTACCGGCTCCAGCGGTCACTCCGGGCGGCGTCGTGGTCAAAGTGATGGCAACAGGTTTGTGCCGCAGTGATTGGCATGCTTGGGCGGGCCACGAGGACATAGCGTTTCCCCACGTTCCCGGCCATGAGCTTGCCGGCATCGTCACCGAGGTAGGCGCCGACGTCGTCCGGTGGAAGGCCGGTGACCGTGTGACGGTCCCCTTTGTGTGCGGCTGCGGCCGGTGCGAATGGTGTCTGACCGGAAATGCCCAGGTGTGCCCCAACCAGCAGCAGCCGGGCTTCACACACTGGGGATCTTTCGCCGAGTACGTCGGCCTGTATGCTGCCGATACCAATCTGGTGGCCATTCCCGAAGGGATAGATTTCACGACGGCGGCCAGCCTGGGTTGCCGGTTCGCTACCGCGTACCGCGCGCTGGTCAGCCGCGCGCAGGTTAGACCCGGCGAGTGGGTGACCGTTGTAGGTGCGGGCGGTGTGGGTTTGAGCGCGGTGATGATCGCACGCGCGGTAGGCGCACGTGTGATCGCCGTTGACCGTCACGCCGAGGCCCTTGCCGTGGCGTCCGCCCTCGGCGCGGAGCACGTTCTCACGGCCGACGGCGGTGACATCCCGTCCGCTGTTGCTGAACTGACCGACGGCGGAAGCCACGTCGCCATTGATGCGGTGGGCAGTGAGCAGACCTGCGCTGACGCCATTCTGAGTCTTCGGCGCAGGGGCCGGCATGTGCAGATCGGGCTGCTGCCTCCAGTTGGCGGCAATCCCCGCGTTCCGATGGCACGGGTGATTGCGTGGGAGCTTGATCTGCTGGGCAGCCATGGCATGGCCGCCGCCGACTATCCGGGAATGATGGCGCTCATCGAGGAAGGTTCGCTGCGGCCGGACCTGTTGATTGAACGCACCGTTGGACTCGCGGAGGCCGCTTTCCTGTTGCCCGGGTTCGATCGGGCCAAGCCCGCGGGGATGACGATCATCGATCCGTGGCGGTGACGATTCAGGTGGGTGGACGTGGTCCGGTCAGAGGATTGTACTGAAAATGTTCCATCCGGAACCGACCTTGGAACGGGCCTTCCAGCCGCCGGCTCCGTTACCTGGATACAGCCAGAGCGCTCCGTCGGAGCTGCGCGCCATCACGTCGACATGCCCGTCTCCGTCGAAGTCACCGGGGACTAGGATGCTGGTGAATCCGTTCCACCCTGAACCGGCCTTCACACGAGTCTTCCACCCACCGGCTCCGTTGCCCGGGTAGAGCCAAAGGTATCCACTGGCGTCGCGTGCGAGGATGTCCACGTTGCCATCACCGCTGAAATCGCCCGGCCCGAGGATCGCAGTCATAGCGTTCCACCCGGTACCAACCTGCACCCGCGGAAGCCACCAGTGCCAGCCGTCACTGGGATAGAGATAGAGAGCGCCCTGCCGATCACGCGCCAGCACGTCAGCGTTGCCGTCACCATCGAAGTCTCCTGGTGCAATGATGCTGGTCATCGCATTCCAACCGGAGCCGACAGCGGCGGGCGGCTCCCAACCGCCTGCACCGTTTCCGGGATATACGTGCAGGCCGCCTTTGACATCCCGGCCGAGCACGTCCGCAAAGCCATCCCCATTGAAATCGCCGGGTGCAACGATGCTGGTGAGAACGTTCCAGCCGGAACCCACCTGCTTCCGGGGCTTCCATCCACCCAGTGGGTTTCCGGCATACAGCCACAGCCTTCCCGCGGAGTCACGCGCGAGCACGTCTGAATGGCCGTCGCCGGAAAACTCCTTCAGGGTGCCGGTAATGAAAGGTGTGGGCTTGGAAGATGTCGAGTATGGAAAGTATGCCGCCTTGGTGGCGGTTACTCTCACGGATATCGCGGCTCCGATGTCAACGCGCTGCAAGGTGTAGTCAGCGCTGATCGCCCCGGTGATGTCGGCCCCGTTACGCTGCCATTGGATCGAGAGAGTCGCTCCCGGCGTCCAGTCGCCAGTGATAGCCGAGAGGGTACTGCCGGCGCGAGGGGCTCCCGCGATGGTGGGAACGGGCGAGATAAATTCCCCGCGATGAATGCCTGTGTGAGCGGATGTCAGCGAGGTCGGCGGGAGACCTTCTTTGGTCGCAGTCACCGTGACGGTGAGGTACTTCATGTAGTCGGCAGCCGTCGTCGTAAATTTCTCTGCGGTGGCGCCGGCGATCGGGACGCCATTGCGGTTCCACTGATAAGTGAACGTTTCCGGTGCAGGGGACCATATCCCTGGTACGACGGTCAGTGTTTGATCAACCTTGGCAGTGCCCAGGATCGTCGGGACCGTTACCGAAAAGCCTTCCGGTTGCACTTGGCCCGTGCTGCTGGATTGCTGAACCGCGGTGACATATCCGGGTTTCGATCCCGTCACTCGGACACTGATGTTCGCGCCGATATCTGCTTCCACCGGAATGTAGGTAGATTCCGTCGCTCCCGGAATTTCTGCTCCGTTCCGCAACCACTGGTGAGCTCGTGTAACCGGTGCGGGCCCCCATTCCGGTCCAACCTCCGCAAGCGTGGAACCTACCTGCGGGATACCGGTGATTACGGGTCCCCGGTGGGTGAGCATTTGAGCGGGTCTTATCGGGCCAATCTGCTCAGTCGCGCGGGCAAGCAAGGTGCCGCTCTCGTCTCTGCCCGTGGCGAAGCCCTGAATAAATCTGTGCAAGTCCTCATCGGTCAGCGTGTAGCTGGCGCTGGCGGCGCCGTCTATGATGCGGCCGTCGCGTGTCCATGAGTAGGCGAGGTCGGCAGGGAGGGGGCTCCAGTCGCCCGGCTGTATGGTGAGCGTGGAATTCACTACGTGCCCGGCGTTCGATTCGAGCACCAGTGTCGGCGAGGTGAGGGCTTCCGACTCTAGGGTCCGGTGCGGGACGGCCGGCAGGAAATCAGCGTTAGCCGGGAGACTGAGAAGTTGGCTGGCGATCAGTGCCGCGACAACGGTGGCCGTAGCACGGACAAGACGGGGACGGCTCATTGGCTTCCTCGGAGTGAGACCCCCGGGAACTCCGGGCAGTGGGACGCCCGGTTGCTTCCCCCGCGCGTAGTGTATATCGGCTGGCATCAGTGAGGGAATAGTTCGACGACGAGCGCTCGGCCCGCATGCTCGAACCAACAGGTGCCGCGCAGGCCCCCGACTCACCTTAAGCTGGAACGCGTGATCAACGGGACAGTGCGCGCGCAGGTAGACAAAGCGTGGGTACCTCAAAATTTACATTCAGACCACGCGGTATAAGGAAGGCAATAACGTCGACCTGGAAACGATTCAGCCTTCGTCGACTTCGAGTTTCCCTACATGCACGAATATCTACTCAGTAGGTTGCAGCAGTAGCGACAACATTCAGCGCGGCACGCCCGCCCGCATTCCCGCAAAGAACTCGCCCAGCTCCGCCGTCGCCGTCAGAGGCAACACATTGGCCACGTACTGGTCGGGGCGGACAACGACGACGACGCCGCCACGGTCCAGCCCGCGCAACTCGAAGATGTCCTCCGCCTGGTCGGTGCCGAAGACCTTCTCCAGGTAGTTCAGCTTGAACGGCCCGACTTCAGGCTTGAAGACCGCTGGCACGGCGTTGATGTCGATGCTCTGGTGGTCCTGCTGATAGATCACCTTGACGTCAAACCACGCGTCGAGGTCGGCTCCCTCGGGTGTGGCAGCGAGCGGCGACTCCGGTGAGTTCGTCAGCCACTCGGCGAAGTTGGTTACCTTCGATGGATTGCCCGGCAGTGGCTCGTCCGCGAAGACGTAGATCCGCCAACGACCGTCAGCCGTTGCATGGTGGCCGAGGTGAAGCGGGTTGGTGTCGCACACCCGGACTACCGGTGCAGATTTGAAGCGCTTGCCCACGGGGAAGCCGGTTGCCAGTTCCTGATGTATTGCCTCGGCAACGATCATCGATGGCGAGTACTCCGTCATGAATCCGGCGGGGAACTCCATGGTTCGGACGTAGAAGTTCTCGAGTTCGGTGGGGTCCTCGAACTCTTCGGGCTTCTTCGCCATGAGCGAGGACCACTGCTTGTCGAAGTCGATGAGGTTCTTCGCAACCACCTGGCGTTCCGCCGAGTAGGTGGACAGCAGACTTTCCTTGCTCCGGCCTTCCAGCACATGGCCGAGCTTCCAGGCGATGTTGAAGCCGTCCTGCATGGAGACGTTCATGCCCTGGCCGGCTTTGGCGCTGTGTGTGTGGCAGGCGTCTCCGGTGATGAAGACGCGCGGGGTGCGGGTTCCAATGTCCTCCGGAAGGACGTCGTCGAACCTGTCCGTGAGTCGGTGGCCAACCTCGTAAACACTGTTCCAGGCGACGTTGCGGACATCGAGCGTGTAAGGGTGCAGGATTGCGTTGGCCTTCTCGATGACCTCCTCGATGGTGGTGCTGCGGATGTCACCCTTGGTGTGCGCGTCCACCTCACCGAGGTCCACGTACATGCGGAACAGATGGCCCCCTTCGCGCGGAATGAGCAGGATGCTTCCGCCCGTACCGGATTGGATGGCGCACTTGAGCCGGATGTCCGGGAAGTCGGTGACGGCGAGGACATCCATGACGCCCCATGCGTGGTTCGCCGCATCACCGGCGAGCGTGCACCCAATCGCCTGGCGGACTTTGCTGCGTGCTCCGTCCGCCCCGATCACGTACTTGGCGCGGACCGTGCGCTCCTGCCCTTCGCGGGGCCCGGCGGTGTGAAGCAGGGTGACGGTCACGGGGTACTCTCCGCCTTCATCGACCTCGAGGCTTTGGAAATCGAGTCCATAGTCCGGGGTCATGCGGGTAGGTGCGTTTGCCATGAACTCAGCAAAGTAGTCCAGCACCCGCGCCTGGTTGACGATGAGGTGTGGAAACTCGCTGATGCCCGTCGGGTCATCGAGCGGGCGAGCCGTTCGGATGATGCGTGAAGGATCCGCCGGATCCGGCTTCCAGAACGCCATCTCGGTGATCCGGTACGCCTCGGCGATGATGCGCTCGGCGAACCCAAAGGCCTGGAAAGTCTCAACGCTACGGGCCTGGATACCGTCCGCCTGCCCAATTGCGAGCCTCCCTGGGCGGCGCTCCACCAAACGCGTGGTGATATTCGCGAACTGTGACAACTGCGCAGCGGCAAGCATGCCGGCCGGACCGCTGCCGACAATCAGGACATCGACCTCCTCCGGCAACTCCTCGGGCCGATCTACGCCGACGCCGGCTGCCGCCTGGACACGTGGATCACCGGAGACGTAGCCATGATGATGGAAGTGCACGCGCTGTCCTCACTCACTTCTTTGTGAAACTTTTGGGGATGCCCGTCACCGTGTTCACTATCTGAACAGCTATTTCTATAATCGAATGACGGTGCCAAAACTGTACGACGAACATGATGCACAGCACAACCGTTCCGAACACGTGAACGGGGGTTGACGTGCCGCACTTCACAAGACAGAGTTATCGTATACGATTTCGTACATCGAAACATTGCCTGGATCTAATGAGGAGTACGCGGCATGACAACGGAGTCACAGACCACCGAAGCAAGCACCCAGCTCCTTGCCCGCACCCGCAAGGTCATCGCCGTCCACATCAACTACCCGAGCCGCGCCGCGCAGCGTGGGCGCACCCCCCAGAAGCCCTCCTACTTCCTCAAGCCGCCGTCGTCGCTCGCGGTGGGATCCTCCGAAGCGCCCGGTTCGGTCGAACGCCCGGCCGGCTGCGAACTGCTCGGTTATGAAGGGGAAATCGCCCTCATCATCGGCAAGCCGGCACGCCGGGTCGGCTTGGAGGACGCCTGGAGCCACGTGGAGTGGATCACCGCAAGCAATGACCTGGGCGTCTATGATCTCCGCTACGCAGACAAAGGCTCCAATCTCCGTTCCAAGGGCGGTGACGGATTCACCCCCGTCGGGCCGCAGCTCATCCCCGCGGGTGAGGTCGATCCCGCCGCAATGCGGGTGCGCACCTGGCACAACGGTGACCTGGTGCAGGATGACACCACCGAGGACCTCCTCTTCCCGTTTGCCCAGCTCGTTGCGGACCTCTCGCAGCTCCTCACTTTGGAGGAGGGCGACATAATCCTCACCGGCACGCCCGCCGGAGCGTCAGTCGCCCAGCCCGGTGACGTCGTCGAGATCGAGGTCACCGCCGGCAGCTACAGCAGCGGCAAGCTCACCACCCGAGTGGTGGAGGGAACCGCGCCGTTCGCGGACTTCGGCGCGCAGCCCAAGGCGGATGACGCCCAGCGTGAAGAGGCGTACGGATCACGCGAGGCCGCCGGTTTGGAACCGAGCAGGCAGGCACTGTCGCCGGAACTCAGGAAAAAACTCGAAAGCGTTGCCACCGCTACCCTGTCGTCCCAGCTGCGCAAGCGCGGTCTGAACAACGTCAGCATCGACGGTCTGCAGACCACGCGCCCGGACCGCCGGGTTGTGGGCCTGGCCCGCACTCTGCGTTTTGTGCCCAATCGTGAAGACCTCTTCAAAACCCATGGGGGCGGCTTCAATGCGCAGAAGCGCGCCATCGATTCAGTGAACGGCGGCGAGATCATCGTTATGGAGGCACGCGGCGAGAAGGGCACGGGAACAGTGGGTGACGTCCTGGCCCTGCGCGCCCAGGTACGCGGTGCGGCAGCCATCATCACGGACGGCGGCGTCCGGGACTTCTCGGCCGTCGCTGATCTTGATATGCCAACCTACTTCGCCAATCCCCACCCCGCGGTCTTAGGCCGCCGGCACATTCCGTGGGACACGGACATCACCATTGCATGCGGCGGAGCCACCGTGCAGCCCGGAGACATCATCGTGGCTGATTCCGACGGCATCATCGTAATCCCACCGGCCCTGGCCGAAGACCTCGTCGAGGACTGCATCCAGCAGGAAAAGGAAGAGACTTTCATCTTCGAGATGGTCAAGCAGGGCAACGGCGTTGACGGGCTTTTTCCGATGAACCCGGAGTGGAAAGCGAAATACCAGGAGTGGGCGGCCTCAGCTTCGGAAGGAGCATCAGGTGGTTGATATCGCCTTCGGGCCATCCGTCGTTGTACAGACCGCCGGTGACATCAAGCCCGGCAGCAAATCCGAGCAGGCATACATTTCAATCAAGGCTCGCATCGTCGAGGGGACCTTCTCCCCTGGATACCGGCTCGTATTGGCGAAGATCGCCGAGGACCTCGGCTTCAGCGTGGTGCCGGTGCGGGAAGCGATTCGGCGGCTGGAAGCCGAAGGGCTTGTGAAGTTCGAGCGCAACGTCGGCGCCACAGTCTCCGGGATCGACCCTACGGAGTACCTCTATACAATGCAGACGCTCAGCATTGTGGAGGGGGCGGCCACCGCGCTGTCCGCGCCGCTGATTGACTCCGCGGCGGTCGCGCGGGCGCGGGCCGTCAACAAGGAAATGCACGACTGCCTTGATCACTTCGACCCCGTGCGCTTCACAAGGCTCAACCAGGACTTTCACAGCGTTCTGTTTGAGCACTGCCCCAACCCGCACATCCTTGATCTGGTTCATCGGGGCTGGAATCGACTCGCAACGCTGCGGTCCTCAACGTTCCGGTTTGTCCCCGGACGCGCACGCGAATCGGTCAGCGAACACGAAGACCTGCTCCAACTCATCGAATCGGATGCCGACGCCGACACCATTGAACGCGCGGCGCGAAGACACCGCTCTGCCACTCTCGACGCTTACCTCGCGCAAGCGCCCGCCACCACCCAGTAGATTCCAGCAGTCAGGAAGAGAACAATGACGTCCACCGTTTCTGAGACCCATTACGTGCCGAAGGACCTGCCCACGCACATCCAGCACTACATCAACGGCAACTTCGTCGACTCACTCAGTGGCAAGACCTTCGATGTCCTGGACCCGGTATCCAACAAAAACTACGCGACCGCAGCGGCGGGCCAGAAGGAAGACATCGACCTCGCGGTTTCCGCCGCACGTGATGCGTTCCTCAACGGTCCCTGGCCGAAGATGAAGCCCCGCGAACGGGCCCGCGTCCTGAACAAAATCGCTGACGCCGTGGAAGCGCAGGAAGCCCGCCTCGCCGAGCTCGAGACCTTCGATACCGGCCTTCCGATCACCCAGGCCAAGGGCCAGGCGCTGCGGGCAGCCGAGAACTTCCGCTTCTTCGCCGACCTCATCGTGGCCCAGTTCGACGACGCCATGAAGGTTCCCGGATCCCAGATCAACTACGTCAACCGGAAACCCATCGGCGTTGCTGGCCTGATCACCCCGTGGAATACACCGTTCATGCTCGAATCCTGGAAGCTGGCCCCCGCGCTGGCGACCGGCAACACCGTGGTACTCAAGCCGGCTGAGTTCACGCCCCTTTCCGCCTCCCTCTGGGCGCAGATCTTCAAGGACGCGGGGCTCCCCGACGGGGTCTTCAACCTGGTCAATGGGCTCGGCGAGGAAGCGGGCGACGCCCTGGTCAAGCACCCAGATGTTCCGCTGATTTCCTTCACCGGCGAGACCACCACCGGGCAAACGATCTTCCGCAATGCCTCGGCCAACCTTAAGGGCCTGTCGATGGAGCTCGGCGGAAAGTCACCGTGCGTGGTTTTCGCCGACGCGGACCTCGACGCCGCCATTGACTCCGCGCTCTTCGGCGTCTTCTCCCTCAACGGCGAGCGCTGCACCGCCGGATCCCGCATCCTCGTGGAACGCGCCATCTACGACGATTTCTGCGAGAGGTACGCGGCGCGCGCGAAGACCATCGTCGTCGGAGATCCGCATGACCCGAAGACGCAGGTCGGCGCGTTGGTCCACCCCGACCACTACGAGAAGGTGGCCTCCTACGTGGAGATCGGCAAATCCGAGGGCCGGCTCCTTGCCGGCGGCGGTCGTCCGGAAAATCTGCCCGAAGGCAACTACATCGCTCCGACTGTCTTTGCCGACGTCGCGCCTGAAGCACGGATCTTTCAGGAGGAAATCTTCGGCCCGGTTGTAGCAATCACCCCCTTCGAGAACGACGACGAAGCGCTGGTCCTCGCGAACAACACGAAGTACGGTCTGGCCGCCTATATCTGGACCCAGAACCTCACCCGCGCGCACAACTTCGCCCAGAACGTGGAGGCCGGCATGGTCTGGCTCAACAGCCATAATGTCCGTGACCTCCGCACGCCGTTCGGCGGGGTGAAAGCCTCCGGCCTGGGCCATGAGGGCGGCTACCGCTCCATCGATTTCTACACCGACCAGCAAGCCGTACACATCACCCTTGGCGCCGTCCACACCCCGAAGTTCGGCAGCGTCGAAGACTCCGCCGCCAACGAGGGCTAGTAACTTTCCTGCACTGCTCGAAGAAGAGAGAACATCATGACCAACTTCGTTCCCACGCCCGCCGCCCCGGCTCCGGACATTGTCCGCTGTGCCTACATGGAGATCGTGGTCACCGACCTGGCCAGGTCGCGCGAGTTCTACGTTGACGTCCTCGGCCTGCACGTCACCGAGGAAGACGACAACACCATCTACCTGCGACCCCTCGAAGAGTTCATCCACCACAACCTCGTGCTGCGCAAGGGACCGATTGCCGCCGTGGCCGCCTTCGCCTACCGCGTGAAGTCCCCCGCTGAGGTGGACGCTGCGGAAACGTACTACAAGGAGTTGGGTTGCCGCACCGAACGCCGCAAGGAAGGCTTCACCAAGGGCATCGGTGATTCCGTCCGAGTCGAGGATCCGCTGGGCTTCCCCTACGAGTTCTTCTACGATGTGGAGCACGTGGAGCGCCTGACCCAGCGTTATGATCTCTACTCCGCAGGTGAGCTTGTCCGTCTGGACCACTTTAACCAGGTGACCCCGGACGTGCCCCGCGGCCGCAAGTACCTCGAGGACCTCGGCTTCCGCGTCTCCGAGGACATCAAGGATTCAGACGGTGTCACCTACGCCGCGTGGATGCACCGCAAGCAGACCGTCCATGACACGGCGCTGACAGGCGGCAACGGACCACGCATGCATCACGTTGCCTTCGCGACCCACGAGAAGCACAACATCATCCAGATCTGCGACAAGATGGGCGCGCTGCGCATCAGTGACCGGATTGAGCGCGGCCCCGGCCGGCACGGCGTGTCCAACGCGTTTTACCTGTACATCCTGGACCCGGACGGCCACCGCATCGAGATCTACACCCAGGACTACTACACCGGGGATCCCGACAATCCCACCATCACCTGGGACGTGCATGACAACCAGCGCCGCGACTGGTGGGGCAATCCGGTTGTGCCGTCCTGGTATACGGAAGCCTCCCTGGTCCTGGACCTTGACGGTAACCCCCAGCCAGTGGTTGAGCGTGAGGAGAAGAGCGAGATGGCGGTCACCGTTGGCGCCGACGGCTTCTCCTACACCCGGAAGCAGGACGACGACGGCGCGGACAGCCAGCCGCAGGGGTTCAAGCTCGGGGCGCAGCTGTAATCATGCTGGATCACGCAACAATCGAGGCCATCGCCGACGAACTGGTGGAAGCCGGCCGCAGCCGCACCCCGGTTCCCCTGCTGACCGCACGCTACCCGGACATGACGGTGGAGGATTCCTACGCTGTCCAGCAATTGTGGCGGCGCCGCAACGAGGAAGCCGGGCGCAAACTCGTAGGCCGCAAGATCGGTCTCACGTCCAAAGCGATGCAGGCCGCTACCGGGATCACAGAGCCCGACTACGGCGCCATCTTCGATGACATGGTGCTGGAGACCGGGTGCTCGGTGGAGTGGGACAAGTACACCCATCCACGTGTTGAGGTGGAACTCGCGTTCGTGCTGAAGGACGGGCTGAAGGGCCCCGGCTGCACCATTTTCGACGTGCTCAATGCAACGGACTATGTGGTTCCGGCCCTCGAGATCCTGGACTCCCGGATAGAGATGGAGGGCCGGACCATCGTGGACACCATCTCCGACAACGCCGCGATGGGCGCGATGGTGGTGGGCGGCCGTCCGGTGAAACCCGACGCCGTCGACCTTCGCTGGGTTTCCGCCATCCTCTATAAGAACCAGACGGTGGAGGAAACCGGCGTAGCAGCCGGCGTTCTGGACCATCCTGCCGCGGGCGTCCACTGGCTGGCGAACAAGATCGCCGCCCACGGAGACAGTCTGTTAGCCGGAGACATCATTCTCGCCGGCTCCTTCACCCGTCCGCTCTGGGTTCATAAGGGCGATACCGTGCACGCCGACTACGGGCCACTTGGAGCTGTGACATGCCACTTCCACTAACCACCACTTTCCGCGACGTGATGGCTACGGCCGAGCGTCCGCTCGCCGGCATGTGGGTTTGTTCCGGTAGCCCGCTGATCGCCGAGCTGTGCGCGGGAGCGGGCCTCGACTGGATCCTGATTGACGCCGAGCACAGCCCGAACAGCCTGGAGACAATCCTCGCCCAGCTCCAGGCCATCCACGGCTACCCGGTGCACACCATGGTGCGGCCACCCGTGAATGACACTGTCCTGATCAAGCAATACCTGGACCTCGGCGTGCAAAACCTACTCATCCCGATGGTTCATTCGGCGGCCGAGGCCGAGGCCGCTGTGGCTGCCACCCGGTACCCGCCGGAGGGTGTGCGCGGCGTTGGCTCGGCACTGGCGCGGGCGGCCCGCTGGAACCGCGTTCCCGATTACCTTGCCCGGGCCGGGGAAACGGTCAGCGTGGCGGTTCAAATCGAGTCCGCAGCAGCTGTTGAAGCTGTGGAGGACATCCTGGCGGTGGAGGGCGTCGACGCCATTTTCATGGGTCCCGCCGACCTCGCCGCTTCCATGGGGCTACTCGGCCAGCAGGAGCATCCGAAGGTGCGCGCCGCCGTCGAACGCTGTCTTGATGCGGCGAAGAAGGCCGGCAAGCCTGCCGGTGTGAACGCCTTCAATCCCGACACTGCTCGACACTACATGGACGCCGGCGCCGGTTTTATCCTGGTCGGCGCTGACGTTGCCCTGCTGGCAAGGGGATCTGAGGCCCTCGCTGCACAGTTTGTACCCGCTGCCGACGGCGATGAACGCACGGCGAGCTACTGACCATCCGGGCGACTCCCGCCTTCGCCTTCCCGGGTCCATAGCTCGATGACAGCAGCATGAGCGCCGCGCTCTCCCTCGATATCGAGGGTGAGCGTCGCGCCGGTGCCGTTCTCGATTCTCGCGAGCTCCTGCACGCCGAGTAGAAGTCCACTTCCCTGCGAGCATCTAAGTGCCGCCTGTCCTACAGCAGCAAAGATGAGGATCGTCGGCGCGTCCGTGACCAGGTGCTGCGCATTCGACAATTCGATCCAGGTGAGCCGGGAGCCTATGCGGCCCTTCCGGTAAATCAGGTTGAAGTCGCGAATAGGGCCACCAACCAGCGCGCATTCAGTCCTGCCGGCGCCGTCGAACGTGAAGGCTTCGAAGGGACCCAGCGCTTCACTTGGCTGACCATCCACCGTCAGGTGCATCCCGGCACCTTCAAGCACCGTGATGACTCGCCAATAATCCGGAAAGGAGGAGAACGGCCCGTCGGTGGCGATGTCGGCTATGGAGAGCCGCCAGTCGTACCCTTCCACCGGGCCGGAGCGCGCCACCTCAGTAGTGAAGCCGGCGCCATTTTTCCACGGCATCCGAACATAGCTTCCCGCCGTATAGTGACGCATCGCTCAACCCTATCGGCTGACCGCTATCGGTCAGGGCTTCCACACCATGAGGACAACAGTGGCAAGGAGCAGGAGCGCGACCGTACCTGATCCGGCGGCAACCGCCGGGTAGGTGGCGCCGCGACCACCGTTCACGCTCATGGTGTGAGCTGCTTTCCGCAGACCGGGAACAACGAGGACAAGATTCAGCGCGAAGGCGATGACGTAGAGGATCAGTGACGCCATCACCCACGGGGTGGTGACGGAGAGGTCGTACTGCGGGTCCGCCATTCCCAGCACCCCGAAGCCGAAAAAGGCCACGGCTAGAGACAGGTAGGTGAAGAGCGCAGTCGATTTCGCGAGCGTCGTCACCTGGCTGGCCGCCCCAGTGCGGATGGTGCGCAGAGCGGTCATCGGGAGTATGGCCATCGGACCAATGATGAAAACGGCCGTAGCGACGTGGAGGATGTTCAGGATGGTGTCCATGGTGCTTCTTTGTCCTGTAAGTAGTGGCTGAGATGAGGTTGTCGAACTTAGGCCGCGATGAGCCGGGAATCGGTGAGGCGGCCGTCACGCATGCTGGCAACGGCGTCGGTGAGGGGCACGAACTCGGTGTCGTGAGTGACCATGACAGTGGCCACATTGAATTCACGCGTGATGCGGCACAGCAGCCGCACGATGGACTCCGAGCGCTCATTGTCCAGCGCTGCGGTAGGTTCATCGACGAGCAGCACTGTCGGCTGGCCCATCAGGGCGCGGGCTATGTTGACCCGCTGGCGTTGCCCTCCGGAGAGCTGGTGGGGGCGCCGTCCGCCGGAATCGGAGAGGCCAACGACGTCGAGCATCTCCATGGCGCGGGAGGTAGCGCGTTTGCCGGCGTTTCCACGGAGGTGCTCTCCGATCACCAACTGTTCGACGGCGGTCAGCGAGGGAAGCAGGTTCGGTTGCTGGAAGATGATGCCGATGTTTTCGCGGCGCAGCGTGGTTCGATCCTTGTCATCCAGGGCCGTAACGTCAGTCCCGTCGATGGTGATCAACCCGCTGGTCGGCCGGATCAAAGTTGCTGCCACGGCCAGGAGGCTGGACTTTCCTGAGCCGGATGGACCGACCAGCGATGTGACGGTTCCTGCCTCGGCGGTCAGGTTCACGCTGTCGAGCGCTTTGAGCGTTCCGTTCTCGCCGTCTGGGTATTCAAGGGTGACGCCCTGCATGGTGAGGGCCGGGCTGGGGGTGGTGTTCATGGCATGTCCTTCACTGAACTGATGAGTGGTATCAGCCGGTGCCGGCTGGTTAGTTTCCGCCGAGCGCGATCAGCGGGTCGACCTTGGTCACCCGGCGCACGGCCAGCGCGGATCCGGCCAGTCCGAGCACGATGACGCCGGTGATGGGCAATACCGTTGTGGCTGCGGTGGTGAGGAAGGGCGCGGCCTGCGCGGCAAATAGTCCACCGATGACGCCGAGCCCACCGCCGAGCGCTGCACCCGCGAGCAGCACGAGGGCGGCTTGCGTCATGGCGTCCTTCAGCACATAGCCGTTAGAGCCGCCGAGCGCCTTGAGCACGGCGATGTCCCTGGTCCGCTGGACCGTCCACACCGTGAGGAAAGCAACGATCACGAGCGCGGAGATCCCATAGAGGAACCCTTGCATCATCGTCAGCGAGCCATTCTCCGAGGAGAACGCACCCAGTGCGGAGAAGCTGCCTGTCTTTGTCATACTGACCGTGTCTGCGGCGGCGTCAATCGCCGCGAGCGGAGTCGCCTGGGAAGCATCGTCGTCGTAATTTGCTGTGATCACAGTGCCGACGACGTCCGGATCCGACACGTGGGCAAGGTCCTGCCAGTCCGCAAGAGTGGTCCAGACCACGGGAGTATGGCTGTACCACTGGTCTTCGATGATCCCGGTGACGGTCAGCTCAGTGCCGCTGATGGCTGCCGTGTCGCCGACGGCAATATCGAGATCTTCGGCAACCTGTGCGCTGATGACTGCCTCGCCGCGCTCCAAGCCCGCGGGCGCGAGCTCTCCCTCGGGATCGGCAGCGAAAACTGCCACGTTGGCGGTCCCGCCGGACTCCAGCCGGGTCTGCGTGATGCCAAGCGGTTCTGCATGGCTCACTCCGTCAGCCTGCACCCATGCGTTCACCTGCTCGGAGGTGACCTGTGATTCGGTGTAGGAAGCCTTGGGTTCGTTACCGGACGGGGCGCCGAACGCGATGGTCGTAGCGTTCAGCTGCTCAATGCCCGACGTCGACTGGTTGGCCAGCCCCGCCGTGAGACCGGAGAGCATCACCAGCAACAGGCTGATCAGCGCCACCACCGATCCCATCAGGGCGAACCTGCCCTTGGCAAAGCGGATATCCCGCAGAGCTAGATACATCCCGTATCACTTCTTCCGATCTGGTTTCGAGTTGCAGTTTCGGCATTTGTTGCCTCTTCAACTCTCGGCCAGTTCGGGTGTGCTTACATCGGGAGGCCGGTTGATACGCGGCTTGTCCGTCGGTTGATGTGCAGATCAACCGAATGGTTGATGCCTGCCCGATCGGCAGCGCTATCCGGACAGGTGGCTCGGAAGGCTGCTTCCCGGTGCTCGGCCCCGGATTTCGAGCAGTTCACGGGCGTGCGCAGCGAGTCGCTTGTCCTCGTCCGAGACCGGAATCCATTGCGGAACGGGGACGGCGGTGCCCGTCTCATCCCTGGCCACCATTACCGTGAGGCAGTAGGTGGTCAGCTGCATGTCCCGTCCCGTGGGTTTGCCGGACCGGACGTGCACCGCAATGTGCATGCCCTTGTTTCCCGTGTACACGAGGCGTGCTTCCACCTCGACCAGGTCTCCAATCAACAGCGGCCGGTAGAATCGCACGCCGCCGGAGAAGACCGCCACCGTGTCCTGGCCGCAGTAGCGCGTGGCGCAGACGTAGGCCGCTTCGTCGATCCAGTCCATGACGGTTCCGCCGTGAACCTTGCCGCCCCAGTTCACGTCCGTCGGCGCCGCAAGGAAGCGCAGCGTGACGCGTTCGGCGGTTCCGGCGCCGGTATATTGCTGCCCGCTCATGGCGGCAACGATCGAATCCCGTACTTCTATCCGGGCAACCGCCTGGTCACGAAGCTCTGTTTCCGCAGCTGTTACGGGCACGAACTGTGGCACTGGTACAGGCTTGCCGTCCGGTCCCACGGCAACAAAAATCACGAGGCACTGGCTGCGCATCGTTGCCGCGCCGCCCTTGACCTCACCCGAGGAGACGACGGTCCGGATGTGCAGCGAGGACCTCCCGGTGTAGACGATTGTTGCTTCGACCTCGACCATGTCACCGATGTTCACCGGGTCCGCGAAGTGGATGTTCCCCACGTACGCCGTCACGCAGTAGCTCTTGGCCCAGCCGACGGCCGCGGCATAGGCCGCTTTGTCCACCCACTCCAGCACAGTGCCTGCGTCCACGGAGCCGCTGTGCCCGAGGTCCGTCGGTGCGGCCAGGAACCGCAGCGTCACTGAATGCGGGTTGGGGCGGGCGGTCGCGTCGACGCGTCCTTGCGTCTCGTTGTCCATGGTTGTTCACGCTAGCTGAACCCGGAACTTTTGCGCATTTATGGCGACTTCACGACGCCCTCGACCCACCGGACCTGCACAAAACTTCCGGGTTGGGGAAGGGCGGAAACTCCGACGAAATTCTCAGGTTACGGGTGTAGCGTGACGCGCAGGACCGCATCCTAAAACCACCACCAGAACGAGGAAGTTCGCAATGACTCGTACAGGGCGAAAATCATGGCGTCAGTGGACGCCGGCAGTCGTTGCCGCCGGGGCGGTGGGCGCCGCAGCGCTCGTGGCCCCCTTCAGTGCCAACGCGGCGGTTGATCTTCCTGACAAGACCGCCGCCGAAGTCCTCGCGCTGGTTCAGGAGAAAGACGCTGACGCCTTCTCCGGCACCGTGGAACAAAGCTCAAACCTCGGCCTTCCGGACCTCTCCGCTCTCGGCGCGATGAGTCCTGGCGGCGGGACAACAGGCGGAACAACTAACGACGACGGCGGCGAACCCTCCCCGGCCAGCGCCGCCATGGGGCTCATCACCGGATCCCACACCGCCCAGGTTTTCGTCAATGGTCCTGATCAGGCCCGCCTTCAGGTGCTCGATCCGCTTGAAGAACGCAACGTCGTCCGCAACGGAGATGACCTCTGGTACTACGACTCGGATGAGAACGAGGCCATTCACGCGACGCTTGATGACCATGAAAAGCCCGACGGCGCCACGTCCGCCCCGAACGACGTCGCCGCCCACTTCCTCGAGAAGATCGACCCGTCCACCGAGGTCACCGTCGGCTCGGACCGCATGGTCGCCGGGCGTGCCGTCTACGATCTCGTGCTGACTCCGCGCTCCACCGAGACCCTCGTGGGTTCGGTCAGCATCGCAGTCGACGGCGAAACCGGCCTTGCCCTCGGGGTCACCGTCGCTGCCGCCGGCTCCACCGACCCGGCGTACAGCTCCACGTTCACCGAAATCAGCTACGAGGAACCGTCAGCAGAACTGTTCGCCTTCACCCCGCCGGAAGGCGCAACGGTCACCGAGGTGGATCCAGGCGATCACAAAGCCGAGCACCAGCGCGAGCACGCTGACAAGGAAGCTGCAGAAAAGCCGACAGTGGTAGGCGAAGGATGGGACGCCGTCGTCGTTGTTCCTGCCGGTCAGCAGGAGATTCCAGCGGAACTGATGCAGCTCAGCACAGCAGTCGACGGCGGTCAGCTCCTGTCCACCGCGCTGGTGAACGTCCTCATCACTGACGACGGCCGCATCCTCGCCGGCTCCGTCACCGTTGAACGCCTGCAGGCAGTAGCTTCCGGACAGTGAGCGGGGCCGCCGACCTCGTCATCGAGACAGCAGGCCTGACCAAGCGGTTGGGCGGCCGGGACGTGGTCAACGGCATCGATCTCGCGGTGCCGCGCGGATCAGTGTTCGGTTTCCTCGGCCCCAACGGTTCCGGAAAGACCACCACTATCCGCATCCTGCTCGGCCTCGCGTCAGCAACGTCCGGGGAGGTCCGGGTACTCGGGCAAGACATCCCGCGAGCGCTGCAGGAGGTACTCCCCCGGGTCGGCGCGCTCGTGGAGGGCCCGGGTTTCTACCCCTTCCTCTCCGGTACCGCGAACCTCCTCCGCCTCGACGCCGCTGACCGCTACGTCTCCCCCTCCACACGCCGGCAACGTGTTGAGACCGCACTCGAACGGGTGGGGCTTTCGCAGGCCGCAGGCAAAAAGGTGGGCCGCTACTCGCTCGGGATGAAGCAACGTCTCGGCATCGCCAACGCGCTCCTCACGCAACGCGACCTGATCGTCCTGGACGAGCCCACCAACGGCCTTGACCCGCAGGGCACCCGCGAAGTCCGGCACCTCGTGCGCTCCCTCACCGAGGAAGGCACTACCGTTTTCGTGTCCAGCCACCTGCTGACGGAGGTCGAGCAGATTTGCTCCCACGCCGCGGTGCTCAGCGCCGGCTCGCTCGTGGCCCAGGGCAGCCTCGATGAGCTGCGCCGTTCCGGTGAACCGCGCATCCGCGTGATCACCCCTGATGTGCCGCAGACGCACGCTGTGCTTCACCGGCTGGGGACAACCCCGGACGACGACGGCGCCACCTCCGGCGCGCACAGCGTCACCGCGCTGCTTCCGGCAGGGCTGGCACCGGATCGGGTAGTGCGGGCGCTCGTCGAGGCGGACGTCCGGGTGAACGGCTTCAGCGTTGATCAGGCTGGGCTCGAGGATCTGTTTGTCGCGCTCACCGGAGAGGGGTTCGACGTTGTCCAGTAGCACAGCTGTATCAGCGCCCCGCAAAGGCGCCGGAGGCCGCTTCCTGGCGTCCGAACTGTCCGTTCTGTTCCGGCGTCGTCGCACGTGGGCCCTGTTGGCCGCCCTTGCCGCGATACCGGTTCTGATCGCCGTGGCCGTCAGGCTGTCCTCCGGACCGTCACCGGGGCGGGGACCCGCCTTCCTCGATCAGGTGAGCCAGAACGGTCTGTTCGTCGCCGTCGTCGCAACCATCGTTGCGATTCCGCTGTTCCTGCCGCTCACCGTCGGGGTGGTCGCCGGTGATACCGTCGCGGGCGAGGCGAGCACCGGCACGCTGCGGTACCTGCTCATGTCTCCCGTGGCACGCGGGCGGCTGCTGGCAGTGAAATATGTGGGCGCCGTCGTCTTCTGCCTGGCGGCAACCTTCACCGTGGCGATAGTGGGCACCCTCATGGGAGCCCTGCTGTTTCCGATTGGGCCGGTGACCCTGCTGTCCGGCACCAGCATCGGCGTGCCGGAAGCGCTGCTGCGCATTGCCCTGGTGTGCCTCTACGTGACGCTGTCGCTGCTGGGGCTGTGCGCCGTCGGGCTTTTCATGTCCACGCTCAGCGACGTTCCGGTGGGCGCGATGGCGGCGACAGTGGTGGCCTCGGTGGTCAGTCAGGTGGTGGGGCAACTACCGCAACTGGAGTGGATTCACCCGTGGCTGCTCACACAGTACTGGCTGGGTTTCGCGGACCTGCTGCGGGGTCCGATTGTGTGGGACTCGTTCGCCGCGAATGCCCTGCTTCAGGCCGGGTACGTAGTGGTGTTCGGTGCCCTTGCGTATGGCCGGTTCAGCACCAAGGACGTGCTGGCCTGAGCGTCAGTTCGCATTACTGCCGCCCGGCCCGCCAAGCCTCTATCTCCGCGAGAAGCTGCCGGCGGCGTGTGTCCGTGATGAACGCGGAACGAACGGAATTTGCGGCAAGCTGCGCGAGCTGGTCGTCGTCGAAACTGAAGACTGACTGCAGCTGGATGAAGTTGTTGTCCACATATCCGCCGAAGTACGCCGGATCATCCGAGTTCACCGAGACGTTCAGCCCCCGCTCAAGCATGCGGGGCAGCGGGTGATCGGCGAGGGTGTCGACAGCCCGCAGACGCACGTTCGACAGCGGGCAGACGGTCAGCGGTGTCTGCTCGGCGGCAAGCCTCTGCACCAGTTCCTCGTCCTCCATGCACCGGATGCCGTGATCGATCCGCGACACCTGCAACAGGTCGAGCGCCTCCCGGATGTACTCCGGCGGTCCTTCCTCTCCCGCGTGCGCGATGCACTTCAGCCCCGCCTCATGTGCACGCTCATAGAGGGCAACGAAGTCGCGCGGAGGATGCCCCACCTCCGCGGAATCCAGCCCGATCCCGATGATCGGAGCCTCCATCGCCAGCAACTGTTCGAGCACGGCGAGCGCTTCCTCGGCGGGTTCATCACGAAGGAACGCGGCGATGAGTTCGGTGCTGATGCCGAACTCCTCCTCGCTGCCCGCAAGCGCCGACGCGACACCGTTGACGCAGGTGGCCAGCGAAATACCGCGGGACAGGTGCGCCTGCGGATCCATCATGATTTCGGCGTGCCGAACGCCCGCTGCCTGAGCGCGGGCGAGGTACGCCCGCGTCATATCCGCGAAGTCCTGCTCCGTCTGCAGGACAGCCATGTTGCCGTAGTACAGGTTGAGGAAGGACTGCAGATCTCCGAACCGGTACTGGCTGCGCAGCTCCTCAACATCCGCATAGGGCAGCTCAATACCGTTGCGCCCGGCGAGTGCGAAGATCAACTCCGGCTCGAGCGTCCCTTCAATGTGCAGATGCAATTCGGCCGTGGGCAGCACAGACATGACAGCTCTCTTTCCGGTGTGTAGGAGGATACTCAAGCATCCATGTGCCGGAGTACGGCTACGCTAGCGCGCCCACCGCAAGGGTGAAAGGATCGCCCTCATGACGGACAACACCACTGACGGTACCCAAGCGCACGACGACGACCGCCGCGAGGCGGTCCTGGAACCTGATCCGCGCGCAGGAGACGCTGAAAACATCCGCGAAGAGCAGGGAACGCACGCGGCCGGCGCTGTCCCTGCGGCCTTCGTCGGCGGCGACCAACCCGGAGACAAACCGGAAGAAGCCGCCGACAACTCAGGCCACTGGGACGAAATGGGCCGGGAGAACCCGGCCCGCGAGCCCGGCGACGAGGAAAGCTAGAGCCTGAGGAGAGCTAGACCAGCGCGCCGTCCAGGACGGTCACTTCCACGTCCTTTGAGCGGTGGTCGTAGCGGAAGGTGACCACACCGCCGTCGTGCTGCAGTACGTGGTTTGCTCCATTGCTGATGCCGAACGCACCGTAGTTCTCTTCCCAGGAGCGGTCGATGGCGACCTTGAACTCGTAAGTGCCAGCGGGCAGCTGCGCGGTCAGTTCCCAGCTCTGGGATACGGGGCTGTACGCCATCTGCACCTGGTCGGCTGCGGGTGCCCAGTCCTCGGTACCCAGTCGGTGGCCGAAGTTACCGGCGAGCGCCACGGCGCCCGGCGCGGCTGCATAGCGGGAGCCCTCTTCGGTGATGGTCCATCCGGTGCGGCCCTTCAGGATCAGGCCTTCCTTGACCAGCGTGGCTGTCGCTGCGGACAGACGCTTCACGCCGCGTGCAACGCCGCCGCTGAGGACTTCGCTTTCCCACGCGCTGAGCGGCATCCGGGCAACCGCGGCTGCCAGCACATCGCTACCCTTCACCGGGGTGCCGGGCTCTTCCGCCAGGACCTGGACGATGGCCTTCAGGCGGGCTGCTGTGTTGTCTTGGGCACTCATGTGTGGACCTCTCAAATTTGCTGTACTTCCGAGAAAATTTTGACAGCCGATTGCTCCCGAACCGGGGAGCCCGGGCGCCCTGCGGCATGTCGTGTCGGAATGTGACCCAGCATTGGGAGAGTAATTCCGCTGGATGAAAAGAAAGTTTCATCAAAACTATGGCCCAAGTCACATTTGACTGCTAACGTCGTACAACGAAGCCAACGGCGGGCTCCAATCGGAGCTATCTACCAGGTGGACCTGCAAATCCCCATACCCCGCAGCAGTCTGGTCGCAGAACACCGCTGAATCGTTGGTGCCCGTGGACTCGAGTGATTGCTGCCCCACGTTCGGGAGAATCACCGTGACTACCACCACCAAAGAAGAGCAGTTCCTCTCCAGTGCAATTTCCCTGGCCACTGATAACGTCCACAACTCCGGCGGCCCGTTCGGTGCGCTCATCGTGACGCTCGACGGTCGGGCCTTCGAAGGAGCCAACCGGGTTACCGCCACCAACGATCCAACGGCGCACGCGGAAGTGATGGCTATCCGCAACGCCTGCACAGCGCTAGAAACCTTCGACCTATCCGGCAGCACCCTCTACACAAGCTGCGAGCCGTGCCCGCTCTGCCTTTCGGCCGCGCTGTGGGCCCGGGTGGACGCCGTCGTCTTCGCTGCAGACCGGAACGACGCCGCGCAGGCCGGTTTTGACGACGCCGTCTTCTACGACTTCTTCGCCACCCCTGTGGAGGACCGGATCATGCCGGTGCGCCACTACGAACTCACGCCCTCGGCGGAAGTAACTGCCCTGGCACCCTTCGAAGCGTGGAGCAACCTCGTTGCCCGCGTGGATTACTAAGGAGCACGCCATGGCAATCCTCACCGAGACCGGCGGCCACCCTGAGCCCCGAGGTTCCCGTTCAGTACGCCGGCCCGTACAACCCGGGACGCTTAGCCCGCTCGACAAGTTCTTCAAGATCACCGAACGCGGTTCGACAAACAGCCGCGAGGTCCGCGGCGGCTTTGTCACCTTCTTCACCATGGCGTACATCGTCATTCTGAACCCGCTGATTCTCGGCGGCTTCAGCCCCGACGCCGCGGCACTCGACGTCGAAGGCGGCTGGCTTCAAGCCACACAGATTGCCGCCGTCACCGGGTTGACCGCCGGCGTCATGACCATCCTCTTCGGTGTGGTCGCGAATCTACCCTTCGGCATCGCCGCCGGGCTGGGAATCAACTCTTTCCTCGCCGTCTCGGTGGTGGGCGACGTCACCTGGCCCGAAGCCATGGGTCTCGTAGTCATCAACGGCCTGCTGATCGTCCTGCTCGCAGTGACCGGAGCCCGAACCGCTATCTTCAACGCCGTACCGCGCCAGCTCAAGGCTGCAATCACCGTAGGAATCGGCTTGTTTATCGCCTTCATCGGCTTTGTGGACTCCGGCTTCGTCACCCGTACGGCCGGCGGCCCGCCGGTACAAATGGGCGACGGCGGCTCCATCACCACCGTGCCGACGCTCGTCTTCATCATCGGCCTGGTCACCATGGGCATCCTGATCGCCCGGAAGGTCCAGGGCGGGCTGCTCATCGGCATCATCGTCACCACGGTCATCGCAATCATCGTCGAAATGTCGCTGCGTTTGGGTGCGGGCGGACCGGACAACCCTGCAGGGTGGCACCTCAATGCGCCAGTCATCCCCTCGAACATCGTCTCGCTGCCGGACTTCAGCCTGGTGGGAGCGTTCGACCTCTTCGGTGCGTTCGACCGCATCGGTATCCTGGCTGCGACCATGCTGGTGTTCACGCTCGTGTTCACGAACTTCTTCGACGCGATGGGCACCATGACCGGGCTTGCCAAACAGGCGGGTCTGACTGACAAGCGCGGCAACTTCCCTCGCCTGAAGTCCGCGCTGGTGATCGAGGGCGTGGGTGCGGTTGCCGGCGGTGCGACGTCGGCCTCGTCCAATACCGTGTTCATCGACTCCGCTTCCGGAATCGGCGAAGGTGCGCGGACCGGCCTCGCCTCAGTGGTGACTGGCGCGCTCTTCCTGGCAGCCATGTTCTTTACTCCGCTGACCGCAGTGGTGCCGCTGGAGGTAGCGGCGGCAGCTCTCGTCGTCGTCGGTGCCATGATGGTGGCGCAGATCCGCGAGATCGACTTCCGGAACTTCTCCATAGCGCTGCCCGCGTTCCTCACCATCGTGACCATGCCGCTGACCTACTCGATCGCCAACGGCATCGGCGCCGGCTTCATCAGCTGGGTCATCATCCGGGCGTCCTCCGGGAAGGCCCGCAAGATCCATCCGCTCCTCTGGGTGGTGGCAGCCGGGTTCCTCGTCTACTTTGCGCGAGGCCCGATCACGATCTGGATGGGCGGATAGACCTTCCCCTCGTGTAAATCGGGTCTAGGCTGACCCCGTGGAGCTGACCTTCGAGGGCGAGATCTGGTACTGGAGAGGTCCGGCACCGTATCACTTTGTGACGGTGCCGGACCTTCAGTGCGTGGAGATCCGGGCGGTGTCGAAGATCGTCAGCTACGGCTGGGGGATGATCCCGGCGTCTGTGACGATCGGTAAGACGACCTGGACCACGTCCCTGTTTCCCAAGAACGGCGGCTACATTGTGCCGATCAAGGACTTCGTGCGACGGGACGAGCAAATCGACGACGGCGACACGGTGACGGTTGTGCTGTCGATTGATGCTTGACCGCTTGAGACCGAGTGCGAGGAGTGGGCTGAGCGCACGGCTGCCAGGAGAGCCATGCTGGACAGCGCGTGATTGAGCGCGCGCGCCGGGACTGGCATGCCGTGCCGAACAGAAAATCCATGACACGTTATAAGCGGCTGTGGGATCCCATGTCCTGTGGGTGTCTTATTGTGGACGGGACCAGTGAGGGGGCCATTCTGCATGGCATGTAACGGCTGCGCGCCATCATCGAAACTCGACTTTGACTTCAGCATGGCCTTCCAACCTATCTATGACGCGCTTGACGATCGCGTGTGGGGATATGAGGCGCTCGTCAGGGGCGCATCGGGCGAAGGTGCCTTCGAGGTCCTGTCCAGGGTTTCCGCCGAGCAGAAGTACCGCTTCGACCAGGACTGCCGGGTCAAGGCAATCGAACTGGCATCGCGGCTGTTTCCTGCTGGCGAAGATCTGAAGCTGTCCATCAACTTCATGCCGAATGCAGTCTACGAACCCGCCGCTTGCCTCCGGGCGACCCTCCTGGCGGCAGAGCGATACAGCTTCCCGACGTCGTC
The DNA here is from genome assembly GCF_029455255.1 of Arthrobacter vasquezii. Classification (NCBI taxonomy): domain Bacteria; kingdom Bacillati; phylum Actinomycetota; class Actinomycetes; order Micrococcales; family Micrococcaceae; genus Arthrobacter; species Arthrobacter vasquezii. The sequence goes on from NZ_JAROKN010000005.1 coordinate 71,107, forward strand.
GATCATGTTCGAGTTCACGGAGAACGAGGAGGTGACGGATACCGCTCACCTCACCAACATCATCACCGAATACCGCAAGCACGGCTTTACCACGGCCATCGACGATTTCGGTGCCGGCCACGCCGGGCTGGGGCTACTGGTCGAGTTCCAACCTGACCTCATCAAGATCGACATGAAGCTCGTCCGGGGTATCGACAACAGCCCGTCTCGCCAAGCCGTAGTGACCGGCATACTGGCTATGGCTCGGGAACTAGGCATGACAGTTCTTGCTGAAGGCGTCGAGACGGAGATGGAGTTCAGGCACCTGGCCGCCGGCGGCATCCGCTTGTTCCAGGGCTACTGGTTTGCGGAGCCCGAGTTCGAACGGCTTCCGCCGGTGCAGGTGGTCCCCGCCTGAACATCCTCTACCGTGAGCCCAAATTAGCCGAACTTCAGGCTAGAATAGGAGAATGAAAACGGTGCCGCTGAGTGAAGCAAAAGACAAACTCTCGTCTTTGGTCGATGAAGCGGACAGGACGCACGAGATCATCCAAATCACTAGGCACGGGCATCCGTCGGCCGTCCTGATGTCCGCTGACGATCTGGAATCTCTGCAGGAAACCATCTTCTGGCTCTCGCAGCCGGGCATAAGAGAAGATCTGGAGCAGGCCAGACGGGACATCGCGGAAAGCAACACAGTCAGCGGCGACGAACTGCGCCGTGAGTTAGGGCTGCCACCCGGTGAGTGAAGCACCATCGAACGGTCCCGGCCGATGGAAAATCGAAGTCACCAGTCCCGCATTGAAGGGGTTTCGTCAGCTGCCGGAAAAGGCTGCCGCCGCAATCGTCGAATTCGTCACCGGAGTCCTGGCCGATAATCCTCATAGGCTGAGCAAACCCCTCACGAATGAACTCCTAGGTATGCGTACCTCACGCCGTGGTGACTACCGTGTGCTGTTCACCCTCGATGTCGAAGAGCACATCTCGTACGTTCATCGCATCGAACATCGGTCCAGCGTTTACAAGCCCCGGTGAATCGGCCTGAAGTTGACGACGCGCCGGGCTGCACCATCTAATTTGGTTGAGTCGATGAAGGCCCAGAAAGCCGCTTCAGCAGGTCCGCCGCCGCACTCACCGCGATCACCGCCGGTGCTTTCCCAGTGACATCCGGCAGCCCGATCGGGCACTGAATCCGCCCGATCTCCTGCTCGCCATACCCCTCCGCCGCCAGCTTCTGCCGGAACCGCGACCGCTTCGCCTTCGAACCGATCAGCCCGACACTCCCCAGGTCACCGCGCCGCAGCGCGGCATCGCACAGCAGGAAGTCCTCGGAATGATCGTGGCTCATGATGAACACGTGCGCACCGGCGGGAAGCTCCCCCAGGAACGAGTCCGGCACCGGCGTATGCACCGGATGCACGGCCGCCACCCCCGAGGTCACATCCGCCAGCCGCTCCGGCAGCAACTGCTCGGCCCGGCTGTCCACGAGGTACAGGTTCATCGGCAGCCGCGAGAGCACCCTCCCGAGCTCATACCCCACATGCCCGACGCCGAACACCGCCACCGTGGGCAACGACAGGAACGGCTCCAGCAGCACCCGAACCTTCCCGCCGCAGCACTGCCTCCCGTGCTGCGTCACCGCGTGCTCGCTGAGCGAAAACTCGACGTTCTCGGCAGCTGAAACGCCGCCCGCCATCATCTCCCGCGCCCGATCGATCACGGTCGCCTCAAGGTTCCCACCGCCGATGGTCCCCCAACTCGACGACGACCCCACTAGCATCTTCGCCCCGGCTTCCCGGGGCGAATGCCCACGCACTTCGGACACGGTCGCCAGCACACCTGGCTGTCCCGTTGACCTCAGGCGTTGCAAAGCCTCCAGCCAGTCCATGTCACTGCGCTGAACTCGTGGACGTGACAAGGTCACCGGAACCCGAGGAAGAAGAGGACGACGACGGCGCGGACACCCGCTCGATCGCCCAGAACACCGCTTCCGGGGTGGCCGGGCTTGCGAGCTCCACTTCGACATCACCGGGCCCGAAGGCGGCGACCGCCTCCCGAAGAGCCTCCCGCACGCTGAATGCCAACATCAGCGGCGGTTCACCGACGGCCTTCGAGCCATAGACCACACCGCTCTCGGTCGCCCGCTCGAACAGGTGCACGTTGAACTCCTCGGGCATCTCGGAGAAACTCGGCAACTTGTAGGTGCTGGCGGACTGCGTGGTGATCCGGCCGCGGTTGGCGCCGTCGGATGCATCCCAGCGCAGATCTTCGAGCGTCAGCCAACCCGCGCCCTGAACATAACCGCCCTCAATCTGCCCAACGTCGATCATCGGAGAGAGGCTGTCGCCGACGTCGTGCACTATGTCTGTGCGCAACTGGCGGTAAGCACCCGTGAAGCGATCCACTTCCACCTCGGCGAGCGCCGCGCCGTAACTGAAGTACTTGAACGGTTCGCCCTGCATGCGGGCGCTGTCCCAGTGCAGTCCTTCCGTCCGGTAATACCCGGCCGCCCACAGGGAAACTCGCTGGAAGTACGCGTCACGTGCCAACTCCGCGAAGGTCATCGCCGAATCATGGAAGCCGATGCCGGTGACCTTTCCGTCATCGAACCGGACATCGTCGGGGTGGATGTTCAGCTTCCGCGCGGCCACTTCCGCCAGCCGTTCGCTGATCTGCTCGCAAGCGTTCTTGATCGCGCCGCCGTTGAGGTCCGCTCCTGAGCTGGCCGCCGTCGCCGACGTATTGGGCACCTTGTCCGTCCGCGTCGGCGCGAGCCGGACGGAGGACAGCGGCACCCCCAGCGCAGTCGCCGCAACCTGCCGCATCTTGGTATGCAGGCCCTGGCCCATCTCCGTGCCGCCGTGGTTGATGAGCACCGACCCGTCCTTATACACGTGCACCAGCGCGCCGGCCTGGTTGAACGCGGTCAGGTTGAAGGAGATGCCGAACTTGACCGGGGTCAAACCGAGCGCCCGCTTCACATTCGGGTGCGAGGCGTTGAACTTCGCGATCTCCTCGCGGCGCCGGGCAACGTCCGCACGGTCCGAAAGCGACTGCCAGATCGCCTGAAGGCGTTCGGCGTGCCGCACCGGCTGCCCGTACGGCGTGCTCTGCCCGGGCTCATAGAAATTACGACGACGAAGCTCACTCGGATCCACCCCCAGCAACGGCGCGCACCGGCCAAGCAAGTCCTCGATCACGAGCATCCCCTGCGGACCCCCGAAGCCGCGGAACGCCGTCTGCGAGGTTTTGTTGGTCTTCGCGATCCGGCCGTTCACCTCGATGTTCGGGATGAAGTACGCGTTATCGATGTGGCACAGCGCGCGCTGCAGCACCGGTTCGGAGAGATCAAGGCTCCACCCGCCGTCGCTCGTGAGGGTGGCCTTCAGCGCCTGGAGGCGGCCGTCGTCGTCGAACCCTGCGTCCCACATGGCGTGGAAGGGGTGGCGCTTGCCGGACATGGTGATGTCCTGGGTGCGGTTCAGCCGCAGCCGGACGGGCCTGCCGGTAAGCGTGGCGCCGAGCGCCGCGATGGCCGCGAAGCCGTGCGGCTGCATCTCCTTGCCGCCGAATCCGCCGCCCATGCGGAGGCACTGCACTGTGACGTCGTGACTGGATAGGTTCAGCACGTGCGCCACGATTTCCTGCGTCTCGGAGGGGTGCTGGGTGCTGCACTGGATGAACACCTGCCCGGACTCGTCGATGTAGGCGAACGATGCGTGCGTTTCCAGGTAGAAGTGCTCCTGCCCGCTGAACTGGAACTCGCCACTGAACCGGTGCGCTGCATCCTCGAGCGCCTTGTCCGGCTCGCCGCGAGCAACCGTCGGGCGGTTCCCCTGGAAGCTCTCGGCCGCGATGGCTTCCTCAACGGTGATCAACGACGGCAACGGCTCGTAATCGACCTCCACCGCCTCCGCGCCGAGGCGCGCGGCTTCTAGCGACTCCCCCAGCACCCAGCACACGGCGTGGCCGTAGAACATCACTTCGCTGGGGAAGAGCGGTTCGTCATGCTTGATCCCGGCGTCGTTCACGCCTGGAACGTCCGACGCCGTTAGTACCCTGACGACGCCCGGAACCTCCAGCGCGGGCTCGGTGCGCAGGCCAGCTATGCGGGCGTGAGCATGCGTCGACTGAACCGGCCAGGCATGCAGCGCGTTCGAGCTACGGACAACCAGGTCATCCGTATACAGAGCCGTACCGGTGACGTGGGCTGCGGCGCTTTCGTGGGATACGGGGACACCGACCACGGGGTTTACTGGGCGATCCGACAGCGACTTCACTTGGCCACCTCCAGATCTTCAGCGTTCTCAGCATGGAATCTCAGCAGCGCCTGCCTCAGCATCGCCGAGCGGTACAGCGAGCTGGCCCGCATGTCATCGATCGGCGTTCCTTCACCCGCCATGACGACGGCGGCGGCGGCCACCGTGTCCGACGTCCAGGGTTGACCGACGAGCGCCTCTTCCGTCGCGAGAGCGCGGATTGGCGTCGCTGCCACACCGCCGAGTCCGATGCGCACGGAGCTTACGACGCCGCCGTTGAGTTGCAGTGCGATGGCCACGGACACACTTGAGATGTCGTCGAAGCGCCGCTTGGCGATCTTGTAAAACGCGGTGCTTTCGGCGAGCGGCAACGGGATGCGAATAGCGCGGAGCATTTCGTGCGGCTGACGAACACTCTGGCGGTAGCCGGTGTAGTACTCGGACAACGGAACTTCGCGCTCTCCGTCTGTGGAGGAGAGGACAATTCTTGCGTCGAGCGCCAGGAAAACCGGCGCAGAGTCGCCGATGGGCGAACCCGTGGAGAGGTTCCCACCGAACGTCGCGGCGTTACGGATCAGCCGGGAGGCGAACTGCGGGAAAAGGTAACCCAACAGCGGGACGCGGCCGTCGAGCGCCCGCTCGACTTCAGAGAGTGTCAGCGCGGCGCCGATCTCGATGGAATCGGCGTCGAACGTCAGCGCCCGAAGTTCCTCCAGCCGATCAATCGCGAGGACCAGCGGCGGGCGGGAATGCCGCAGATTAACCTCAACGCCGAGGTCGGTCGCTCCCGCAACCAGCTTCACGTCCGAGTTCTCGCGCAATGTCTGGTGGACCTCATCGAGCGACTGCGGACGGATAAACTCCGATTCACCGCTGACACGGGTGTGCTGCGGCGCGGGGGCGGGCCGGTTCTGCCGTTCGAGCAGCGGATCCGAGCCCGAAGGTGTTTCGAGCGCGTAAGCAGCGTCGCGGATCGGCCGGTAGCCGGTGCAGCGGCACAGGTTCCCGCTGAGCGCATGGAGGTCAAACCCGTTGGGGCCGCATTCGTGGTCGGTTGCATGCTCTTCACCGACGACGGCGGTTCCTGTCTCCTTGTCTTCCTGCGCCGGCGAGCGCTCCGGTCGGTAATATTCAGCAGCCATCGAGCAGACAAATCCCGGGGTGCAGTAGCCACACTGCGAGCCGCCGCGCTCCGCCATCTCGCGCTGCACGGGGTGGAGGTCCTCCGGCGTGCAGGCATCAGAGACGTTTCCGAGACCCTCGGCGGTGATGATTTCCTGGCCGTCGAAGGCGAGGGCCGGTGGGAGACACGCATTGACCGAGGTCCATCGGCTGCGGTCGGCTCCGTCCGGGCGGGCTACGAGGACGGCGCAGGCACCGCATTCCCCTTCAGCACATCCTTCTTTTGACCCTGTCAGGCCTTCATCCCGCAACCAGTCGAGTAATCGAGTGTGGGGGTTTGTTCCGCTGCAGTCCCGGACTTTGCCGTTGACGGTTACCTTGATTCCGTCCATCATTCACGCTCCCGTACGAACCGGACCGACGCGCCAACCGAACTGTCTGAAGCGTGTCAAACTGTTCGTTACGTAGTTTCGGTGTGACCTAGCGTACACCCACCGAGCGGAACTTCGTTTCCACCATGCGATAGAAAGGAGCAAAGTTTTGAGCACAACAAGTCCTGCTGCCGAGGAAGAGCGGCGACTTCGGTTGTTGAAGTTCAGGGAGGCAGTGGATGCGGCATCGAGCGCTAGTGCCGCTGGCCATCGATACGAGACTGCCCTCTGGGAGCGTACAGAACTGGCTGACGTAGAGAAGTCACTGAACTAGACGGACCCAGTCGTACAGGAGTTGCGTGAAGACTCAACCAACCGGTAGTCTGTGAATCGCGTCACCTGTCAGTGACGCACGCTTTCGATCCGCGGCGGGAGAGTCCTGCCGGTACGTTCAGCAGGCGCCGTAGGAGCAAATCCTCCCCAGGAATCTCTCAGGCCCACGTACCGCCGCGGCGAGGCAACTCTGGAAAGCAGTCCGGGAAACCGGGCTCACCGACGGTGCAAGTGGATCCTGAGAACATCAGGAAAAACGGAAACTCTCAGGTCCAATACAGAGCGGGGAGGAACCCAAGTCATCGTGGTGTTTTGCGCCACCTGAGTTATGGAGTTCCTCATATGACAGTCCAGTCATTCGTCCCCACGTTCGCAGACCGCCACATCGGTGCGCGTCGCCAGGACCACATCGACACGATGCTCAAGGCTGTCGGCTATGACACCGTCGACGGCCTCGTTGACAGTGCGGTTCCCGACTCCATTCGTCAGGAAAGCCCGCTCGGGCTGGACAACGCGCTCAGCGAAGTCCAGGTGCTGGCCGAACTGCGAAGGCTTGCCGGCAGGAACAAGACCGCCGTCCAGATGATCGGTCAGGGCTACTACGACACCGTCACGCCGGCAGTGATCCGCCGCAATATCCTCGAGGCGCCCGCCTGGTACACGGCCTACACGCCCTACCAGCCCGAAATCTCGCAGGGCCGGCTCGAGGCGCTGCTCAACTTCCAGACCATGGTGCAGGATCTCACTGCCCTACCGGTGGCCAACGCTTCCCTTCTCGATGAAGCCACCGCGGTGGCCGAAGCCGTGCTGCTCATGCGCCGGGCCAACAAGAACAAGGCCGTCAAGGACGGCAAAACGGTTCTCGACGCGGACTGCCTCCCCCAGACCATTGCCATCGTCCTCGGCCGCGCAGAGGCGCTCGGATTCGAGGTTGAGGTCGCTGACCTGTCGCAGGGACTCCCGGAAGGCGACATCAACGGCGTCGTCCTCCAGCAGCCGGGCGTCTCCGGCCGTGTCTGGGACCAGACCTCCGTCATCGCAGAAGCGAAGGAGCGCGGTGCGCTGGTCACGGTCGCCGCTGACCTCCTCGCACTGACGCTCATCACCCCTCCGGGTGAGCAGGGAGCGGATGTCGCCGTCGGTTCCACCCAGCGCCTCGGTGTTCCGCTGTTCTTCGGCGGACCGCACGCCGCGTACATGGCCGTGCGCGACGGCATGGAACGCACCCTCCCAGGCCGCATCGTCGGCGTCTCGAAGGACAACGCCGGTGCTACCGCCTACCGCCTGGCCCTCCAGACCCGCGAGCAGCACATCCGCCGCGAAAAGGCCACGTCGAACATCTGCACCGCGCAGGCACTGCTGGCCATCGTGTCTTCCTTCTACGCCGTCTACCACGGCCCTGATGGACTGAAGGCCATTGCGGAGAACGTCCACAGCAACACCCGTGCGCTCGCCACCACGCTGAAGGCCGCCGGCTGGGAACTGAAGAGCGACTCCTTCTTCGACACCCTCACCGTCCGCGTACCGGGCGACGCCGCCAAGGTAGTCTCCGCTGCCGAATCCCGCGGCATCAACCTGCGCCTCGTCAACGCCGACACCGTCGGCATCTCAGTCGATGAGACGACGACGCCGGAAATCCTCTCCGCCGTGTCCGCCGCCTTCGGTGCCGGCCAGGTAAGGGAAGCCGCAGGCTTCGAGCTGCCCGCCGCCGCGGTGCGCACCTCGGAATACCTTCAGCACCCGGTCTTCAACACACACCGCTCGGAGACCCAGCTGCTGCGCTACATCCGCAGGCTCTCGGACCGCGACCTCGCGCTGGACCGCACCATGATCCCGCTGGGCTCCTGCACGATGAAGCTGAACGCCACCGCTGAAATGGAGGCCATCTCCTGGCCGGAATTCGCTTCCATCCACCCCTTTGCCCCGGATTCCCAGACCGAAGGCTGGCGCGAGCTGATCGACGGACTCGAAGCCGACCTCGCTGAGATCACCGGGTACGACCAGGTCTCGATCCAGCCCAACGCCGGTTCACAGGGTGAGCTCGCCGGGTTGCTTGCTATCCGCGGTTACCACGCTTCCCGCGGCGAGGGCCAGCGCAACGTCTGCCTGATTCCTGCCTCCGCACACGGCACGAACGCTGCTTCCGCCGTTCTCGCGGGTATGAAGGTTATCGTCGTGGCCACGGCTTCGGACGGCACCATCGACCACGGGGACCTCCGGGCGAAGATCGAGGCCCACCGGGATGCACTCTCCGCGATCATGATCACCTACCCGTCCACCCACGGCGTGTACGACGCCGACGTCCGCGAAGTCTGCGATGCGGTGCACGAGGCCGGTGGACAGGTCTACGTCGACGGCGCAAACCTGAACGCGCTCGTCGGCCTCGCCCAGCCGGGCAAGTTCGGCGGCGACGTCTCCCACCTGAACCTGCACAAGACCTTCTGCATCCCGCACGGCGGCGGCGGTCCCGGCGTGGGCCCGGTGGCTGCAAAGGCACATCTTGCGCCGTTCATGCCGGGCGACGCGAACAAGTCTGCGCATGAAGCCGGACACGGCGTTGCGATTTCCGCATCCCGCTTCGGTTCCGCGGGCGTCCTGCCGATCTCCTGGGCGTACGTGAAGCTGATGGGCGGCCAGGGCCTCACCGAAGCCACCAAGTCCGCCCTCCTGGCAGCGAACTACATTGCCGCCCGGTTGAACGAGCACTTCCCGGTCCTCTACACCGGCGAAAGCGGACTCGTTGCGCACGAGTGCATCCTGGACCTGCGCGAGCTCACAGCCCGCACGGGAGTCACGGCCGAGGACGTTGCCAAGCGCCTCATCGACTTCGGGTTCCACGCCCCCACGCTGTCCTTCCCCGTGGCGGGAACGCTCATGGTGGAACCGACCGAGTCCGAGGACCTCGCGGAAATCGACCGCTTCATCGAAGCAATGGTGACCATCCGCAAGGAAATGGAGCAGGTCGCCAGCGGCGATTTCACTATCGGGGAATCGCCCCTGCGCAATGCACCGCACACCGCTGCCGCCGTCGTCACCTCCGAGTGGGAGCGCCGGTACCCGCGCGAGCAGGGCGCTTTCCCCGTGCACTCACTCCGACAGGACAAGTACTTCCCGCCGGTCGGCCGCATCGACGGCGCCGCGGGAGACCGTAACCTGGTCTGCTCCTGCCCTCCCCTCACCGCTTTCGAAGACTAAGGATTCCTCGATGACTGAGAAGTACACAGCACTCTACGACCAGCACAAGCTGGCCGGCGCCTCATTCACCGACTTCGGCGGCTGGCAGATGCCCCTGAAGTACAGCTCCGAACTCGCCGAGCACCACGCAGTGCGCAAAGCGGCCGGGCTGTTTGACCTCTCCCACATGGGAGAAGTCTGGGTCACCGGCCCGGACGCCGCGGCCTTCCTTGACTACGCACTGGCTGGGAAGCTCTCGGCAGTGGCAGTCGGAAAAGCCAAGTACTCGCTGATCTGCCAGGAAGACGGCGGCATCATCGACGACCTGATTTCCTACCGCCGCGGGGAGGAGAAGTACCTGGTGGTGCCGAACGCCGGCAACGCGCCCGTGGTCGCCTCGGAATTGCTTGAAAGGGCCGTCAACTTCGATGTCACCATCGACGACATCTCTGCCCAGACGTCACTGATCGCTGTCCAGGGACCCAAAGCCGAGGAAATCCTGCTCACGCTGGTGCCGGCCGACCAGCATTCACTCGTCACCAAACTCAAGTACTACGCGGCGGTCAAGGTTCAGATTCAGGGTGAGCAGTTGCTCCTTGCCCGCACCGGGTACACCGGCGAGGACGGCTTCGAGATCTACGTGCCGAACGAGGGTGCCCCGGGTCTGTGGGAAGCATTGCTGGAGACCGGGACCGGGCATGGCCTCATCCCCGCCGGCCTCGCGTCCCGCGACTCCCTGCGCCTTGAGGCAGGCATGCCGCTGTACGGAAACGAGCTCTCCCGCGAGGGCAACCCCTACGCTGCAGGTCTTGGCCCGGTCGTCTCGCTGGCCAAGGAATCGGACTTCATCGGCAAGACCGCGCTGGCCGAACTCAAGGCAGCCGGCGCCGGCTCCACTACCGGCCGCAAGCTCGTGGGCCTCAAGGGCCTCGGGCGCCGCGCAGGCCGCAGCCACTATCCCGTGCTGAAAGACGGCAAGGTGGTGGGCGAAGTGACCTCCGGCCAGCCCTCCCCCACCCTGGGCTACCCGATCGCCCTGGCCTACGTCGATGTCGAACTCAGCGAGCCCGGCACTGCTCTGGACATCGACCTCCGCGGCAAGGCCGAGCCGTTCGAAGTTGTCGCGCTGCCGTTCTACAAGCGTTCGAAGTAGTCCTGCGGCACCTCCGCCAGAGTCGGCATTTTCACGCGTGCTGCTTCGCTTAACGCACACTTCCGAAAACGCCGGCACTGCCGGAGTTCTCTTACCTACAGATTTCTCGTTGTAAAGGAAAAACAGATGAGCAAGGTTATTGCCGACCTGAAATACTCCGCCGAGCACGAATGGATTGCCGGCGACGGCTCCGGACCCGTTTCGATCGGTATCACCGCCGTGGCCACTGACGCCCTCGGCGACATCGTGTACGTGGACCTTCCCGAGGTCGGGGACACGGTCACCGCCGGCGAGACGTGCGGCGAGGTGGAATCCACCAAGTCCGTGTCAGACCTCTACGCGCCGGTCAGCGGCGAGGTCACCGAAACCAATGCCGACGTCGTCGACAATCCGGAACTGATCAACAGCGATCCGTACGGCAACGGCTGGCTGTTCAAGGTGGCCGTCACCGAAGAAGGCCCGCTGATGTCAGCTGAAGAGTACGCAGCAGCCAATGGCGGCGAGCTGTGAGCCCGGCAGGCGCGAGCGGGGCCACGGTCGCTTTCGAGCAGGTTGTGTCGACGTCGCTCAACGCACAGCTGTCCGATCTGGACCCGGAGATCGCCGCCAAGATCGACGACGAACTGAACCGCCAGCGCACCGGTCTGGAAATGATCGCGTCTGAGAACCACACCGCGGCTGCCGTGATGCAGGCACAGGGTTCCGTCCTGACCAACAAATACGCGGAAGGGTATCCCGGCAAGCGGTACTACGGCGGCTGCGAACATGTGGACGTCATCGAGCAGCTGGCGATCGACCGCCTGAAGGCCCTGTTCGGCGCTGAGTACGCCAACGTGCAGCCGCACTCCGGCGCCCAGGCAAACGCCTCGGTGATGCACGCGCTGATCAAGCCGGGCGACACCATCATGGGCCTGAACCTGGCTCATGGCGGGCACCTGACGCACGGCATGCGCATCAACTTCTCCGGCAAGCTGTACAACGTCATTCCGTACCAGGTCCGCGAGGATGACCACCGGATCGACATGGCGGAAGTGGAGCGGCTCGCACAGGAACACAAGCCGCAGCTCATCGTTGCCGGCTGGTCCGCGTACGCCCGCCAGCTGGACTTCGCCGAGTTCCGGCGGATTGCCGACTCGGTGGGCGCCTACCTGATGGTGGACATGGCGCACTTCGCCGGCCTCGTCGCCGCCGGGCTGCACCCGTCCCCCGTACCGCACGCGCACGTCACCACCTCCACCACGCACAAGACCCTCGCCGGTCCGCGCGGCGGAATCATCTTGAGCAACGACGCCGACATCGCCAAGAAGATCAACTCCGCGGTGTTCCCGGGCCAGCAGGGCGGACCTTTGGAGCATGTCATCGCGGGCAAGGCAGTTGCCTTCAAGATCGCAGCCTCGCCGGAGTTCAAGGAACGCCAGGAGCGCGTCCTTGCGGGCGCCCGGATCCTGGCCGTACGCCTGGTCCAGCCCGACGTCACTGCGAAGGGCATCAGCGTCATCTCCGGCGGAACCGATGTGCACCTCGTCCTGGTGGACCTGCGCAACTGCGAGCTCAACGGCCAGCAGGCCGAGGACCGCCTGGCGGAAATTGACATCACCGTGAACCGCAACGCGGTGCCTTTTGATCCCCGTCCCCCGATGGTGACCTCCGGTCTGCGCATCGGCACGCCCGCACTGGCTACCCGCGGCTTCGGCGAGGAAGCCTTCGCGGAGGTCGCGGACATCATTGCCGAGGCCTTGATTGCCGACGCCGGCGCTGATCTCTCCGGCCTGCGCTCCCGTGTGGAAGCACTCGCCGCCGCGCACCCCCTCTACCCCGACGTTGCCGACCTCGCCTGACCTCTGAACTTTTGTCCAGGTAACGAGAGTTCGGAGACGTTTAGGTCTCCATATCTGGACAAAAGTTCTGACCTTCCAAGCAGTAAGGAATGACCAATGGCTGTTGGAGTCTTTGACCTCTTTTCCATCGGGATCGGGCCCTCAAGCTCGCACACCGTCGGCCCCATGAGGGCTGCCGCCGTCTTCGCGGAGGAGCTCAAGGCCTCCGGCAGACTGGCGGAAGTGGCGTCACTGCGGGTGGACCTCTACGGGTCCCTCGCAGCGACGGGCCGCGGACACGGCACCATGACCGCCGTCCTCCTCGGGCTCGAAGGCTTCCACCCCGAGCTGATCCTGCCGGACGAAGTGGAGGAACGGCTGGCTGCCATCGCCGACACCGGAATGCTGCAGCTGGCCGGTGGCACTTCCCTGCCCTACGGCGTCGAAGACATGGTCCTGCGTCCGCTGACCGTACTGTCCCGCCACACCAACGGCATGACCTTCCAAGTGAAAAACGACGACGGCGAGGTACTCCACGAGGCAACGTTCTTTTCGGTGGGCGGCGGCTTCATCGTGCGGGAAGGCGAGGAAGATGCCGCTGCGGAACAGCTCGAGGAGTCGAAGGAACAACTGCCCTACCCCTTCCGCACTGCGGCAGAACTGCTGGAGCACTGCCGCAACACCGGCCTGGGGATCAGCGACATCATGCTCCTCAACGAGAAGGTTGCGCACTCCGAGGAGGAAATCCGCGACGGCCTGCTGCACATCTGGCAGGTGATGGAGGAGTGCAAGAACTCCGCGATCAAGCGAGAAGGCTTGCTTCCCGGCGGTCTGAAGGTCCGCCGTCGTGCTCCGGATTGGCATGAGCGGCTGCTCAAGGAGGACAAGGACCGGGATCCGAAGTACTGGCAGGAGTGGGTCAACCTCGTTGCCCTCGCCGTCAACGAGGAGAACGCGTCAGGCGGCAGGGTGGTCACCGCGCCCACCAACGGAGCCGCCGGCATCATTCCCGCCGTGCTCTACTACGCGCTCCACTTCGCGCCCGGTATGGAGAACGCGACGCAGGAGGACCGGGACGACGTCGTTATCAAGTTCCTGCTGACAGCCGCCGCGATCGGCGTGCTGTACAAGGAGCAAGCTTCCATTTCCGGCGCGGAGGTGGGCTGCCAGGGCGAGGTCGGGTCGGCGTCGTCCATGGCAGCGGCCGGCCTCGCCGAGGTGATGGGCGGCTCTCCTTCCCACGTTGAGAACGCGGCGGAAATCGCCATGGAACACAATCTCGGCCTGACGTGCGATCCCATCGGAGGACTGGTTCAGGTGCCGTGCATCGAGCGCAACGCGATTGCTGCCGCGAAGGCAATCAATGCTGCCAAGATGGCTCTTTGGGGAGATGGCTCGCACCGGGTATCTCTGGATGAAGTCATCGTGACCATGCGGGAAACCGGCAAGGACATGAGCTCCAAATACAAGGAAACGGCACTCGGCGGCCTTGCCGTGAACGTCGTCGAATGCTGAATCGGAAGTCGAAGGAAGAGAACCCATGACTCTGGCACCAGAAGGCCGCAAGCTGCTCCGCGTAGAACAGCGCAACTCTGCAGTACCGGTGGAACGCAAGCCGGACTGGATCAAGGCAAAAGTCCAGATGGGTCCGGAGTACGTCCAGCTCAAGAACCTCGTGAAGAAGGAAGGCCTCCACACCGTGTGCGAGGAGGCCGGCTGCCCCAACATCTTCGAGTGCTGGGAGGACAAGGAAGCGACGTTCCTCATCGGCGGTTCCGAGTGCACCCGGCGCTGCGACTTCTGCCAGATCGACACGGGCAAGCCCTCCCCGGTGGACCGGTTCGAGCCCACCAAGGTGGCTCGCTCGGTCAAGGCCATGCAGCTGCGCTACGCCACTGTGACCGGCGTGGCCCGTGACGACCTCGAGGATGAGGGCGTGTGGCTCTACGCGGAGACCGTCCGCAAGATCCACGAACTCAACCCGGGCACCGGCGTCGAGCTCCTGATTCCGGACTTCTCCGGCAAGCCGGAAAACATCCGGGCGATCTGCGATTCCAAGCCCGAGGTCTTTGCCCACAACGTCGAGACCGTGCCGCGCATCTTCAAGCGGATCCGGCCGGCGTTCCGTTATGAGCGCTCTCTCGACGTGCTCACGCAGGGTCGGGATCTCGGCATGGTCACCAAATCCAACCTCATTCTGGGCATGGGCGAAACCCGGGAGGAAATTTCGCAGGCGCTCTCCGACCTGCACCAGGCCGGCTGCGACCTGATCACCATCACGCAGTACCTGCGTCCGAGCGAACGCCACCTGCCGGTGGACCGCTGGGTCAAGCCCCAGGAGTTCGTCGACATCCAGCAGGAAGCGGACGAGATCGGCTTCCTCGGGGTCATGAGCGGGCCGTTGGTGCGCTCTTCGTACCGCGCCGGCCGGCTCTGGGCCACCGCGATGCGCAAGAAGGGGTGGGAGATCCCCGCCGAACTCGCGCACATTGAAAGCTCCGGCAGTACCCGCCAGGAAGCCAGCACCCTGCTGGCTGCACACGGCTGAGTTCCAGCCGGATCCTGATGCACTGAGAGGACCAATGATGTTCCCCACCAGAATTGAAATAATCCCTTCCGAGGGAATTGTTGAGCGGGTTGCCGCTGCGGTGGCCCCGAGTACCCCGATCACCGTGACCTGTCTTCCGCATCACGGCGTTGGACGGACGGTTCGCACCGCGACGCAGCTGGCTGGTCTCGGGTACACGGCGATCCCGCACCTCGCCGCGCGAAGCGTTCAGAGCAGGGCGGAGCTCACCGGGATCCTGCGGAACTGCAGCGACGCCGGTATCGGGGAAGTGTTTGTCATCGGCGGGGACCGGAAACATCCTGCCGGCCCGTATGACTCGGCGCTGCCACTGCTGGAAGACATCGAGCAGTATTCAAGCGGCCTGATCCGGGCGGGAATCGCGGGTTATCCTGAGGGCCACCCCTTCCTCGATCCGGGGGCGGGCGTGGATGCCCTGCTGGCCAAGCAGCACCTTGCGTCCCACGTAGTCACGCAGATGTGCTTCTCAGCTCCGCGGATCCTTGACTATGTCGGACTGCTGCGCCGGGTAGGAGTGCAGCTGCCCGTCTGGGCCGGCGTGGCAGGAGCGGTTCCGCGAACCCGCCTGGTGTCGCTGGCGGCGCAGATCGGCGTCGGGAGCTCCCTGAAGTTCCTCAGCCGCAAAGGGCCGCTGGCCCGCAAGCTGCTGGTCGGTGACCATTATGCGCCGGAGAGCCTGATAGCCGAGCTGAAAAGCCAGTCCGCGAGGCTCGCCGGTATCCATCTCTACAGCTTCAACAGCCTTGACCCGACGCCCTCCGGCACTGACCATGGGTCAGACATCAAAGGAGCATCCCGTGCTAACTGAAACCCCGCCGTCCCAGGAAGAGCATGTCCTCACAGTCGATTGCGTCGAGTCCCCCGGCATCGTCCACGCCATTTCGGGATTCCTGTTCGAGCACGGCTGCGACATCCTCGACATCAAGCAGTACGGGGACAAAGCGCAGCGGCACTTCTTCATGCGCGTCCACTTCTCCTTCGGGTCCTCTGGATCCCAAACTGACGCAGTCGCCACGGCCCCCTTCACCACGGAGGACCTGCGCCGCGATTTCGCGCCGGTGGCCGAACAGTGGCAGCTGAACTGGCAGCTTGAGCCGCAGGGCCGCAAACGCCGTGTCCTGGTCATGGTGTCAAAGATGGGCCACTGCCTCAATGACCTGCTCTACCGCACCCGCACGGGCGAGCTCCCGGTAGAGATTGTCGCCGTCGTCTCCAACCACCGTGACCAGGAAGGACTGGTCGAATGGCATGGAATTCCGTTCTTCCATGTGCCCGTCACAAAGGACACCAAGTCGGAGGCCGAGGCAAGGCTCCTGGACATCGTCGACCAGTTCGATGTCGAGCTGGTGGTCCTTGCCCGCTACATGCAGGTCCTCAGCGATGAGCTCTCCAACAGGATGGCGGGCAGGGTCATCAACATTCACCACTCCTTCCTGCCGAGTTTCAAGGGCGCCAAGCCGTACCACCAGGCCTACGAGCGGGGCGTAAAGACCGTCGGGGCCACCGCCCACTACGTCAATGCGGAACTGGACGAGGGCCCGATCATTTCCCAGCAGGTTATCGAGGTGGACCACACCTACGGGCCGGAGGACCTGGTTGCCGTGGGCCGCGACGCCGAATGCGCCGCGCTGCGCAATGCGGTGCGCTGGCACTGTGAGGGACGGATCCTGCTGCTCGGCAACCGGACGGTCGTTCTGCGGTAGCAGCGCCACTGGTGAACAAGTACTTTCCAAATCGTTAAGTGCTTGCTACCGTGGTGCCATGGCACGTCATGGGGAAGAGCCGAAGAGCACTGAGGCCGCGGAGGCGCGGCGGATGCTGCACGCCGCCGACGCCTGGTCCACACGTCTGCGCGCCACTTCCACGCGTGCCGAAGGTTTCTGGACCGTCCTGTGGGGAATCCTTCTCGGGCTTGGTCTCTTCACAGTGCTCCAGCGATTTGCCTGGTGGGAAGGTGCGGCAGGAATAGCGCTCTTGATCGCGTTCTACGTAGTGGTAGGAATAGTGAACTGGAGGCGATCAGCCGCCCGGACCGTCAGACCAAAATACTTTTCGCAGATGTGGCGAGCCGCGGGGATCTGGGCAGGCGTGATGTTGGTGGCCTCACTTTTCCTGACGCATGAAAGCGACGGGCAGGTAAATCTGTGGTGGTCGATTCTCTTGGCGGTACTGTGCGCGGCGCCGACTATCGCCTGCGGCATCTGGTTGGTGGCACGCGGGCGATGAGCCTCTCAGAATCGCGGGCCAAACTCGACGATGTGGTTCACTCACCGCTTCGGTTCTCCATCCTCGCCGCGCTGGCAAGCGTCGACAGCGCAAACTACCAAACACTGAAGGAAGCGCTGGACGTCAGTTACCCCCTGTTGAGCAAGCATGCCTCCGTTCTCGAAGAAGCCGGCTATATCAGCGTGGAGAAGTCATTCGTCGGCAAGAGGGCGCAAACGGTCTTTCAGCTCACCCGCGAGGGTGAAGCCGCTTTCAGGAAGCACCTCAGCGCGCTGCAGGAAATCGCGAACGGGCTGACGTAGCTGCAGCATCAGTTGCGCCCACTGTGATCCACGTCCCATTCGGAATAGTTGCCGGGGCAACTGCGCTTTCACAGTGAAAGCTTCCGCGAAAGGACTCCCCCCATGCTGTTCTCCCCGATCACCGTAGGCGAACTGAAACTGCCCAACCGTCTGGTAATGGCTCCGCTCACCCGCTGCCGTTCCGGCCAGGACGGCGTTCCGGGACCTATCGTCGTCGAGCACTACCGCCAGCGCGCGTCGCTCGGCCTGATCGTCAGCGAAGGAACCTACCCAAGCCATGCCGGCCAGGGCTTTCCGGGTCAGCCCGGCCTCGTTACGGACGAGCAGGTCGAAGGCTGGACCAAGGTCACTGACGCCGTCCATGCCGAGGGCGGTCGCATCTTTGCACAGGTCATGCATGCCGGGCGGGTTACACACGAGGACACCAACGGAGGCCGCACGGTCGTTGGACCGAGCGCCATCGCGATCGACGGCATGACCCGCACCTACAAGGGAAAGCAGCCCTATCCGGTCCCCCACGCGCTTACGGAAGACGAGCTTCCCGGAGTTATTGAGGAGTTTGTTCAGGGCTCACTGAATGCGATCAGGGCAGGGTTCGACGGCGTTGAACTCCACGGCGCCAATGGTTACCTGTTGCACGAATTCCTGTCTCCCGCGGCAAACCAGCGCGAGGACCAGTACGGCGGCTCACCGGAGAACCGCGCGCGGTTCGTCGTTGAGGTGGTCAAAGCCGTCGCTAAGGCAGTCGGAGCCGAGAAGGTGGGCATCCGCGTTTCACCCGAGCACAATGTCCAGGGCGCAACAGAGCTGGACCGCGAGGATCTCCGCCGGACCTACTCCGCCCTGACCCAGGCCATCTCACCGCTGGGACTGGCGTACCTCAGCGTCCTTCATAACGAGCCTGCCGGTGAATTGGTCCGGGAACTGCGTGAGCAGTTTGACGGTCCATTCCTCCTGAACACCGGCTTCAGCGTCATGACTACCCGGGATGAGGCCATCTCACTGGTCGAGAATGACCTGGCTGACGCCGTCGTCGTCGGCCGTGCGGCCATCGCCAATCCGGATCTGGTGTACCGCTGGAAGGAGGGCCTGCCGGAGAACGAGCCGAACATGGCCACCTTCTACACCAGTGGCGCCGAAGGGTACACGGACTACCCCGTCTACCAGCCGGCATGATCCCGTAAGGGGACCTGCAAACAAGACGGACAGAGTCATGGACTCGCGGAACTGCTCTGGATAGGCTTCACGTTAGGTCTCCTGAGCAGATGGGTCGTGCCACATGGCTGGTACCAGGGTCCGTCGGTCATGACGAAGCCGAGCATCCTGACGGTCGACGACGTTCCGCAGGTTTCCGCGGCGGTCGCCCGGGACCTCCGCAGCAGGTATGGGCCGAGTTCAGAATCCTGCGGGCGTCGTCGGGCGCTGAAGCACTGGAAGTCGAACTACCTCGGTTTCCCGAAGGGGTTGAGCGGCTCCGACCTCACCCAGCGTGCCATGGCGCAAGTGTCCCGGTTCGGAGCGGAAGTGGTGCTCGCTAACGACGTGGTGGGTTTCGAATCCCGGGGCCAGGTACGCGCCGTGCTGTTCGGCTCCAGGGATATCGAGGCACGGGCGCTCATCATCGCGACCGGAGTGTCCTACCGTCGGCTTGAAGCTGAAGGCCTGGAGACGCTCAGCGGACGAGGCGTCTACTACGGCGCGAACGCGAGCGAAGCCGGCCAGTGCGAGGGCGACGATGTCTACGTAGTCGGTGCCGCGAACTCCGCCGGACAGGCAGCGTTGAACCTGGCCCGCTTCGCAAAACGGGTAGTGCTCGTGGTCCGATCCGGCACTCTTGAGGCAACGATGTCCTCCTACCTCATTCAGCGCATCACCTCCTCGCCCACCATTGAGGTCCGCTACCGAAGCGAGGTGAGGGCCGTTCGCGGGGACGGACACCTGAAATTCCTGGAGATCACGGACAGGGACACCGGGCTGACTGAGGAGGTCGCTTCAAGCTGGCTTTTCATCTTCATTGGTGCCTCACCGCGCACGAGCTGGCTTGGCGACGACGTCGTTCGCGACAGCAGAGGCTTCGTGGTCACTGGGCATGACCTGCTCAACGCCGGTCATCCCCAGCGCTGGCCGCTGACGCGGGCGCCGTTCGCGCTCGAGACAAGTGTCCCCGGCGTCTTCGCGGCCGGAGATGTGCAGCTCGACTCAATGAAGCGGGTGGCGTCAGCGGTCGGCGAGGGCGCAATGTCCGTCTATTTGGTGCACCGGTATCTGGGGACAATCTGATGGACGTCAACGAGCTCCGGGGAATCAGCCTTTTCAACGGCCTCAACGACACACAGGCGCTGACCTCATCGATGCCGGGACCGAAGTTCCCATCGAACCCGGCAGCAACCTGTTCGAGAATTCGTCACCGTCCACGAACGCCGAGAAATCGGAAACCTCATGGGCGAAATCAAAGACAAGTACGGCCCTACCAGCATCGACTTAGGGACCGCAGGCCTGCTCAAACCACCGGACTGGACCATAAGTCGCAAACAACAATCCCCCGCTACGCCACCGAGTAGTCTGAACTGCCCATCGTCAAAGCCAGCTGAGGGCGCCCAGCACCGACACGACTTTCGATGCCAGGGCTCTTGTCGTACTCCTGATCGTGGCAGTTTTCATGGCAGGCGGCAGGCGTTTGTACCGCCAGGAAGGGAGTGTCTGTGCCGCGCGATCAGTCGGTAGATGGACGCGGCCAACGGTTGCAGCGGTTTCACGCCAATGACAGCGCCGAGGATCCTGGACAGCCCACCTCGGGCGACGAGCGCGGCCGAGATCGCCGCTTCTGCACGCCGAACCTGCCCTTGAGGGGGAATCCAGTAGGCGGCTGAGCAGCTGGTTTCGGTAGGAAGGCCGAGCGCAGAAAGGTCGCGGATACTTTGCCATGGTTTGGTTTCGACGATGCCGGGGTGGGCGATCGCGGACGCTGAACGTTTACAAAATCCGCAGTCGGCATCGTAGACGAGGATCCCCGGTGAAGTGGTGAGCATGCTTCCAGACTAGAGCGGCAGAAACCGTCCCGCGATCCCCCATGATGTAACGATTTTATAACCACTAAATCATTTCAGCGAGGTACCCATTGACGGGCCGGTGGGGCGCGGTTCGAATTGAATGGGCATAGGCAATCGGCCTATGGATCCAATTTTTGAGAGGAGATAGGTAAATGAATGCTGCCTTAGGTACCGAGCTAGCAGGGATTCCGCGTCCGACCGGAGCTTCGCGCATCCAAATGGATGTGGTCGAACCGAAACTTGGATACCCGGCCCTATTCGCGCTCGGCATGGTCGCTTGCGACCTGATCAGCCGTCTGACCGGAGACTGAGTCGGTCTCAACCCGTTCAGGGTTCAAACAAGGGGGGAATATGTCAGGAACGATCGTGAGCTACCTTGGGGAGCTGGCGCCCGAACGCCTCAGCCCAGGTGTTCATTCGAAGATCTATGTCGATGAAGCAAGTCCGAAGATGGCAACGCCCGGGCTGGCGTTCTGGGGCGGAATGACTCTGGTCGCCGCCGCGGAGGAGATTGGACGGTGGTACGGATGAAAGGCAGCGGAATGCGTCATTCCATGGGGGGCCACAAGCGGGATTCACTGACAGCAGGAAGCGTACTTGCGCAGTCCTTGCAGAGAATCGGTGATCAGAGGACCGGAGGGCAAAGCCGCATCTTGCCCGAGCAGGCCAGCACGGACCCGGTTCTTGGATGCCCGGCCGCGGTCTTTGCCGGTTACGGCGTCATTTGCCTCCTGGTGGAGGCCTACGAACGCGGCCGCACGGGATAATTCGGCCAGCTTCTAGGAAGCACTCACGACGTGAGCGGTCCTGGTCAACGCTTGGGCCGCTCACGTTCCATCATTGCATCGAGCGAATATCAATGTCACCCATGGGGGAAACGTGACCATACCCAATTTTGTGGTGAGCCCGGCTCACAACAGCGTCTTAACACTTTCAGAGCGGATCGGTGCCATACCGGCTCTGGCCTCCAGCTGTGAGGTCTTGTATAACCGTGCAACGAAGCGAAAAAATATCGGCGCGTGGCAGATCAGCCGAGAGAGCGAATCGGTCCGGGCACCACGGTTGGTATCCGTCCTGAATCCTCTTGCGCAACCCACAGTGAACACCATCCTGCACGTGGTGCGCGCCAGCGCGAACCTGTTCCTCCTAGCCGGGCCATCTTGGCCGACCGCAACCAACAACGGTTCGCGGGCCGCGGCCAGTGTTGTTTCCACGCTCATTTCGGGGTTGCTTTCTCCGATCGACCGATACGGGGCCGATGGCGCGGACCAGGCCACGACCGTCACCCAGGGCACGAACGCGATTGCGCGCCTGGTCAGCGATGACGCATCCCGCGATGTGATTCTGTGGTTCCAATCCATCCAGTGCACCATGTCCTACGCGGTGGCCGGGTGGGCCAAGATGTGTGGCAGGCCCTGGCGCGACGGGAGCGCGGTCAAGGACATTGTGCGAACTAAGACGTACGGCCATGAGGGGCTCTGGAAGCTACTTGAAAGCCACCCGCTGATCTCCAAGGCCGCCAATTACGGAGTCCTCGTGTGGGAGTGCGCATTCCCGGCGATATACTTCCTGCCCACTCCCCTGTCGCGGGCCTTCTCAGCTACGGGCATGCTGTTCCATATCGTGAACGGTCCGGCCATGGGATTGTGGCGGTTTGCTTTCGCGTTCGGATCCCTTCATCCCGCCCTGCGGTATACCATTGAAGGCAGCCCGCGGCGGGAGGCGTTGCGCACCCTGGCTGCTTACTGTACCGCCGGAATGGCGGCGGCGCTCACCATGGGATGGGTAGGTTACGGGCGGCGTCGGAGCCGCTTGCGGGACGTTCTGGCCAAGAGGGAGCAAGTAGCAACCCGTCACGGGAATGTTTTGCCGCTTGAGCTGACTGCTGACACCGGGACCGGTCCGGTTGTGGTCTTCGAAAACGGGTTGCTTGGCCTGCCCGAACAGTTCCACTGGATCCAGCAAGATCTCCACAGCCGCGGCGTATCCAGCGCAACCTACATCCGTGCCGCATATCTTCCCGATGCGGGCACAGCCCAGGGCCACTACCAGATTGATCATGCGGTCGATGAGCTGGTCGATGTTATCGAGCACGTCCGGAGTCGCCGGGAGGGTCGCCCGTTGATCCTTATCGGCCATTCTTTCGGCGCTGAACTCATCAGGCGCGCTGGTTTGAGAGCACCCGAATCCGTTGTGGGGACGGTGGCGTTGGACCCCACCCATCCCAATCAGTTCCGCGCCTCGGCCCTTCAGGCGGGCAGCAAGCAAACTTTCACCGACCACCTTGTACTCTTTCGTTCGCTGATCACGGCGCGGCTCGGCGAATTTCTCGTACACCCGGACTGGGTACGAACCCTTCCCGACCAGGTCAAGAAGGAAGCGTTTGATCAGTACGCGGACCCTGCTCTCTGGTACGGCGGCCAAATGGAGTGGAACGCTGTGCTGGGAGAAATGCCCGACGACGCGTCGGAAGTCGCAACGATCGATTCCAGCCTGGTCATATCCGCTGGCCGGACCATCACCTCGGACAGTGTCCTTGACCGGCTCCACCAGGAACTCGCCGGTCAGCGCCATGTCGTTGTCGATGACGTCACGCACGAATCCATGCTCAGCAACCGGGCACACTCCCTGAAATGTGCTCAGCACATTCACGAGTTCATCACCGCGATACCGCAAACGACGAACGA
The DNA here is from genome assembly GCF_029455255.1 of Arthrobacter vasquezii. Taxonomy (NCBI): domain Bacteria; kingdom Bacillati; phylum Actinomycetota; class Actinomycetes; order Micrococcales; family Micrococcaceae; genus Arthrobacter; species Arthrobacter vasquezii. Next base: position 94,167 of record NZ_JAROKN010000005.1, read on the forward strand.
GGAGACAGCAGCATGAACATACCGGTACGGCACGTCCTAGCAGCCGCTTTGGGCGGGCATATTGTCACGACCCTTCTGGCCCAGTTCCCCAACGACGCGTTCTCAAGGATGAAATCGCACGATTTCTTCTCGCTCGTGCCCAGCTGGAGGTTCTTCGCGCCGACACCGGCACGATCCGACTACCACCTCTTCTGCCGTGGCGTGAACGACGAGGAGCTCTCTGGATGGGTGGACGTCCACCAAGTCGGCCAACGACGACCCCTACAACTGATCTGGCACCCCGAACATCGAACAGAGAAAGGGATGTTCGACGTCATGGCCGATCTGTTGCGGGCCTTCCCTTACGTAGATGGAGAATCCATCCACAAATTGAGCGCCTACAGGGTGCTCGAAGATTACGTTCTCAGTAAGGCTGAATCCGCCAGCGAAATAGAACGCTTCGACCGCTACCAATTCTGCATAGTCGGCTCCGGCGGGTACGACGAAACCATCCGCCCGAGCGTCCTGTTCGTTTCGCGCGAAAGCAGCCGAGCTGTGCAGCGCGAACACCAAACGCTACGGATCGCCGCATGATCCCGCCACAGCCCTCCTTACCGTTCGAGCGGAGCTACGCATGAGTTACGACGGGCACTACGCCAACGTGTACGACCAGATTTTCCACCAGGAAGACATGGCGCGCTCCACAGCGGACTTCCTGGGCGCTCTAATGCCCGAGCACTCGGCAAAAGCGCTGGAACTCGGAATCGGCACAGGGCGGGTAGCCCTGCGCCTTGCCGCCAAAGGCCATCCCATAGTCGGAGTTGACGCCTCACAAGGCATGCTGGATGTCCTGCAGGAAAAACTGACGGAGTTTGACACGTCCGCGGTCGAGGTACACCTCGGTGACATGGCCACATGGGAACCCCTAGGGGAGGAAAAATTTGAGCTGGTCTATTCGGTGCTAGGCAGCATCGCTTGCCTACCCACCCTGGACCAGCAGCGGGCAGCCCTGATCCGGGCCTGCGCGAACGTGGCCGACGAAGGACACCTAGTCATCGAGTCCTACAACCCTCCACCGCTGCTCCGGGTATTCGATCAGGTCCCCTCCTTCGAAGCCAGAGCCGAATATCCGCATGCTGCCGCCCAGCTGCACTCACTAGGGAAACTGGACGATAATCGGCTGTCGGTAACACTGGACCACACATGGAGCGACGGCGGCGGTGACCGGAACTTCCTCGAACAGGTTCACCTCATCGACCCACACATCATCTCAAGCATCGTGCAGGAGAACGGACTCGAATTATCCGGCCTCTACGGCGACTGGTCTCGCTCGCCCTACGACGAGTTCACAACGGCCATGTTCGTCGCTGCCTTCAAGCGCACCCATACCTAACTCTGCGCCGACAGGGATTCCGCGTTACTCGACGCGATGGTAGCCAGCGCCTGCAGGTTCTTCCGAAAGGCTCCCTGGCCACCATCGGTGCAACGAATATATGTGCGCGAACGGCGGCCGACCTTCCGCTTCGAAATTTCGATATGACCCGCAGTTTCCAGAACCGTCAGGTGCTGGGACAGGCTCGAGTCGCTGAGCTCGATGGCATCACGAAGCGCACTGAACTCACACTCATCAAGCCCGATGAGGAACGCCACTATGGAGAAACGCACCGGCGAATGGATAACCGGATCTATCTCATGCCGTGTATGTGTCATGGTTACCTGCCGGCCGGCGAATAAGGAAGTAGGAACCGATCACGTAGAAGGGCAGCGTCGCTGCGACGGCAGCGGAAACCGCAACGGCAAGAGAGGAGTTCGCCGGAACCAGCACATCGAGAGCTATCGACAGCAAGACCCACAACACGATGGCCAGCCCTACATGCCAGGAATTAGGAATAACCTTGCGTGCGCGGAAAAACAAAGAAGCCGCCCATAGGACAACCATCGTTACGCCGATGACGAGAAGTCTCAGTTCGAGCGGCCACGGAAGCACGAAACCGGAGGGAATGAGGACAAAACCCACGACGCACATCCATACGCCGAACCACCTCGTGAGGCGGTATTGAGAGCGCTGAACAGAGTAGAGCTGACGTTCCTGCAGGCTGACTGGCTGCTCATTTGAAGACACCTGTGCCTCCTCGTAGTCACGATTCATAAGTTGACTTTAGCACTTCTAAAATATTTCATGAAGAGGACCAAGAAGCTGAGTGAAGGGGACCAAGTGCAAGAGCTGATCGACGGACTGCAGGATGCCACCATCGGTGTGCCGCCTTTGCTTCAATGGACGATAATATTCCTGGCCGGGGCCTTACCCTTTGTTGAGTCCTACTTTGGGACGGTGTTGGGGCTTGTTGCTGGGCTCCCGTTCGTGGTCGCGCTGGGCGCTGCGGTCCTGGGGAACTTTATCAGCATGTTTCTCCTGGTCTCCTTTGGGCACAATATTTACTCCTGGTGGTCCAAAAAACGCACAAAGCCGTCACCAAGACATGAGAAGTTCATGCGCCGATTCGACCAATATGGGGTGGCCGGAGTGAGCCTGCTTGGTCAGGCAATCCTGCCCAGCCAGATCACCTCGATGCTCATGGTCACCGCTGGCGCGTCTAAACAGAAAGTCATTCTGTGGCAGAGCATTTCCATCGTCCTGTGGGGGATCGCGTTCGGCGCCTTGGCCAGTGCCGGCCTCAGGCTTATCTAGGAGAGCCCCTTCCAGCCCGCAGGTCGATGAAGGGCCGTTGCGTCGGGATCAGAACCAAACCAGAGCCCATTTCCTACACAAAGGACACCAGCGCGCGGAACCCCGTCCGCAAGCTCCATCGGCGCGAACGAGGCAGCGATAGCCTGCCCATAGCATGGTCCTATTCCCGCCGGGCCCTTCCACCGTGCCAAAAACCCCGGTGCGGAAACGCTGGACAACTTTTTGGGCAGCCACCCGGCGTCACGTCTCGGCGTCAACGGCACCGGGTGCCGGGCGCCGGGCGTTCCCTCGGCGTGACGCTGCGCAGAATGTTCCTTGTCAATGCATCTGCGAAAACCCCGGTCAGCGATTCATCCGGAATCAAGAGCCGGTGATAGCAGGCACCCCATAGCTGATCGACCATGACTTCGGGATCAACATCTTGAGCGAGCTGATCTTCCTCCTCGGCGCGGCACAGTCGGTCCACGGCGGGACGCTCCAATGAGGCCGAACAGCCGTTCGAGTCTTAGGATCTCCCAGCAGAAGCGAAGTACTCACCACGAAATCTATGCCCACTCATGGAACGCAACCTCCAACGACGGTTTGTAGCGCGATCGGCGCGATAGTCAATACCGCGGCACTGCTGTGCAGTACGGATCTTAGCGTCGACCCCGCACCAGCTAATGCGCGTCGATAACTACGCTGCCCCGTCCTGGCCGGAAGGACCATAACATCAGCAGATGTACTTGGATGTCACTGTAGAAGACCTCGACTCTGCTACCCACACTGCTACCGCACTGGGTGCGAGAACGGCGGAGCACCAAGCTTCCCCGGATCAATGGCGAGTGCTACTGGATCCCGCCGTTCCCTTTCCGCCTTACCGCGGTCCGACCGATTTAGTTCCGACCAGATTTAGAAGGCCCTCGGCGAACCAGTATTCGGCATACGGGTCGTTGCTGCGCTGGTCGAATCTGGCCATCAACTCCCGTCCAAACAGGGTAAGTCTGCACTCCCTGATTAGGAATTCGAGCGATGCCGATAACGGCCCATACGTCAGCCCCAACTGCGGTCCGCAAAAGGTTGGGCGATGTTGCGGAGGAGGCTGCCACCGCGAACCCATAGAATTCCCGAAGTGGGGCAAGGAACCCGGCGGGTTCCCTACCCCGCCCTTGCTGGGCTAGCGCTGATGGGCGGTGCGGTGGTGTCTGGCGCTTTCGGGCAGGGAGCCGATGTTCGCGAGCTGCGCGACCAACTGGGAAGGCGTTAGCGCTTTCCGTACTTGCGGTGCACTGCCTGCTTGCTGACGCCGAGACTGAGCGCGATCGCCTCCCAGGACAGGCCGGCCCGCCGACCCGCACGAACAAGGGATGCTTCCGTCCGTGAGACTTCCTTCTGCAACTCCGCAACAGCTTGCAGCGCGTCCGCGGGACCTTTCCCATCCATTGACGCCACCTCCATAAGCCTGAGCCGCTTAGGTCAGCTTGATCTGACGGTTCACGTCCTTGTACAGCAGGTAGCGGAAGTTGGACGGCCCGCCGGCGTAGCAGGCTTGCGGGCAGAATGCGCGCAAGGACATGTAGTCGCCCTCCTGGACCTCCACCCAGTCCTGGTTCAGCCGGTAGACGGCCTTGCCTTCCAACACATAGAGCCCGTGCTCCATGACGTGGGTTTCAGCGAAGGGGATGACGGCACCCGGCTCGAAGGTGACCACATTGATGTGCATGTCATACGCCATGTCATCGGTGGGCAGCATGCGGGTGGTGCGCCACTTGTTGTCGGTGCCGGGCATGGCGCCGGGCTCGATGTCCTTCTCGTTGCCAACGCGGGCCTTCGGCGTGTGCCCGGCCAGCGGCTGGTATGCCTTGCGGATCCACTGGAACTTGGCGAGCTCCGGCGCGGAGTTGGACACTTCCCATTCAGCGCCCGGCGGGATGAAGGCGAAGCCGCCCGGGGTGAGGTCGTGGAGTTCACCCTCGAGCTTGATGGTCAAAGCGCCCTCTAGGAGGAACACGAAGGACTCAACCCCGGCTTCGGGCTCGGGATTGGTGGAGCCGCCGCCCTGCGAGACCTCGAGCAGGTACTGGGCGAACGTCGTCGCGCCGCCTGCCACCGGCCGGTTCAGGACCCAGGTGCGGGTACCGGTCCATTCAGGGAGTTCGCTCACCACGATGTCGCGGAGGACTCCGCGAGGAATCACCGTATAGGCCTCCGTGACGACGGCGCGTCCGGTCAGCAGATCTGTCTGCGGAGGCAGGACGGTTTCAGGTGCGTAGTAGTTGCTCAACGTTCAGTCCTTAGATGTTTTCAGCTGTTTCGGGAAGTTTCCGCGGATGCGCAAGTGCTTCCAGATCAGGAAAGGAGATGCCGGCCAGCTCGTTCACTTCAGCCTCCGTCACGGCGCCGCACAGCACGCCGCGGTGGACAAAGCGTGCCAGCGCACGGGCCGTTGCAGGCTCGTCGAGAATTGCGCTTTCGATCTGATGCACGTAGTTACGAAGGCGCTGCGCCGCTGCCGGCAGGCCCTCGCGGTAGAACGCATACGTAGCAATGAACCGGCTCGGCAGCTGGGCGGGATGGAGGTCCCAGCCCTGGTAGTAGCCGCGCTCCAGCGAGCGCCGAACCAGCCGGGCATGCAGCGCCCACGCCGCGGATACCTCGGCATCACTGCCGACGGGCAGGATGTTCGTTGACCCGTCAGACAGCCGAACGCCGGTGCCTGCAACCGCCACCTGCATGACCTGCTTGGCGTAGTCCGCGGCTGGGTGCTCCATGGACTGGTATTCCGCCGCGATCTGCAGTGAATCGCTGTAGTCATACGTCCCGTAGTGCAGTGCAGAGACACGGCCCTCGGCCCGGTGCAGCAGCTGCGCCACGGGTACGGTGCCATCCGCGGCCAGGATCAGCTGCGGCGTTTCCATCTGCACCTCGAAACGCAGCCTGCCCGGCGCGAGTCCGTGCACCGCTTCAAGCCGCTGGCAGGCGAAGACCATCGCCTCAACCTGCGCCACCGTGGAGACCTTGGGCAGCGTGAGCACCAGCCCCTCCGGCAGCGGACCCTCAGCCAGCAGGCCGCCCACGAAGAGATCCAGCGTGCGCAGCGCGCGTCGGCGGGTGGGCTCCTCGAAGCACTTGAACCGGATGCCGATGAACGGCGGAGCAATCCCGTCGCGCACAGCCCGGGCCACCGCGATGGCGGCGCGGGAAGCGTCGGCGTCCTCCTCGTCGTCGGGCCGGTTGCCGTAACCGTCCTCGAAGTCCAGGCGCAGGTCCTCGATCGGCTCAGCGGTGAGCTTCGCGCTCACCAGCGTGCCGACGTCGTTGTTTACTCCCAGCGCACTGCACAGCGTATCCATGCCACCGGCGCGCTCGACGGCGGCAGCCGCCTCCCTGCCCCAGTCACCGGGAAGCGAGGGCTGGTACCTGTCCGCCGGCACGTACACCGTGTGGACGGGCTGGCGTGAGCCGGTGTCCCCGGGATAGCCGATGCGGAGGAGCCGGTCAGTATCCGCGAGCTTCGAGTCGATCGCCGCATAGTCGTCGAAACCTAGCGCGAACTCCACTCAGTTCACCAGCTCATAGGCGGGGAGAGTCAGGAAGTCCGTGTACTCGTCGGAAACGCAGATGTCAGCGATCAGCCGGCTTGCGGGCTCGTAGAACCTGGTGAAAGCGTCATCTCCGACCTCTCCGTGTAGCCGCTCCGTTTCCTCGGCGAGGATCGAGTTCACCAGCTCGGCAGTCACCGTATTGCCAGTGTCGGCGAGGACCACCTTGTTGCGGATCTGCTGCCAGACCTGCGAGCGCGAGATCTCAGCCGTCGCAGCATCCTCCATGAGGTTGTGAATAGCTACCGCACCGTTACCGGAGAGCCATACCGCCACGTACGCGACGGCGACATAGAGGTTGGCACGCAATCCCACCTCGGTGACATCGCCGTCCGCGGATTCGACATCGAGCAGCTGCTCGGCGGTCACCTCGACCTCAGGCCGCTGCCGGTCGATCTGGTTCGGCTTATCCCCCAGAACGGCGTCGAACACTTCGCGACACACGGGCACGAGGTCGGGGTGCGCAACCCAGGAGCCGTCGAATCCGTCGTTGGCTTCGCGGGTCTTGTCCGCGCGGACCTTATCGATGGCCTGGGCGGTGATCTCAGGTTCGCGGCGGTTGGGAATAAACGCCGCCATACCGCCCATGGCAAAAGCGCCCCGGCGATGGCAGGTCTTGACAAGCAGCTCGGTGTACGCCCGCATGAACGGTGCCGTCATCACCACGGACGCACGGTCCGGGAGGATGAAGGACTCCCCGCCGTCACGGAAGTACTTGATGATGCTGAACAGGTAGTCCCAGCGGCCGGCGTTCAGGCCCGAGGCGTGGTCGCGAAGCTCGTAGAGGATCTCGTCCATCTCGAAGGCGGCAGGGATGGTTTCAATGAGCACGGTGGCACGGATAGAGCCCTGCGGAACTCCCACGTAGTCCTGCGCGAACACGAAAACGTCATTCCACAGCCGGGCCTCGAGGTGGCTCTCCAGTTTGGGCAGGTAATAGTACGGGCCGCTGCCGTTCTCCAGCAGGTGCTTGGCGTTGTGGAAGAAATGCAGACCGAAGTCCACCAGGGCGCCGATGGCCGGCTCGCCGTCAATGGTGATGTTCTTCTCGGGCAGGTGCCAGCCACGGGGACGGGCAACAACGACAGCCAGCGGTGCGTCCGTGCGCAGCGCGTACTCCTTGCCCTCCGGTGAGGTGTAGCTGAGTGTGCCACGGGCGGCACCGTGGAGGTTGAGCTGTGAGTCGATGACGTTGTGCCAGGTGGGGGTACTGGCGTCCTCGAGGTCGGCGAGCCAGACTTTGGCGCCGGAGTTCAAAGCGTTGATGGCCATCTTGGCGGGCGACGCCGGGCCGGTCATTTCGACGCGGCGGTCCTGAAGCTGGGCAGGCGCTTCGGCGACGGTCCAGTCGCCTGCGCGGATCTCGGCCGTTTCGGGAAGGAAATCGAGGCGGCCGCTCTGGGCCACGTCCTCGCGGCGCTTGCCGCGCGCGGCCAGGCGCTCGTTCCGTGTGTCACGGAACTGCTGGTGCAGCTTCTCGATGAACTGGAGCGCCTCTGTGGTGAGGATGGCCTCCGCGCCGGGTGCCGGCGTCGTATCTGTGACTTCAATCGACATGTCCTGCTCCTACTCTGCTGATTCTGCGGCTGAACCCTGATGAGCGGCGTGCGCCGCTGCGGCAACCGCTGCTGCCACATCACCTGCCACGTGCGGATCGAACACGCTCGGGATGATGAAACTGGCATTGAGTTCATCATCGTCCACCCGAGCGGCGATTGCATCCGCTGCGGCAACCAGCATCTGCGGCGTGATGTCGGACGCCCCTGCGTCGAGCAGCCCACGGAAGAAGCCCGGGAAGGCGAGCACGTTGTTGATCTGGTTCGGGAAATCGCTGCGGCCGGTGGCCACTACCGCGGCGTGCCGGGCAGCGACGATGGGGTCGATTTCCGGGTCAGGGTTGGCCATGGCAAAGACGATCGCCTTGTCAGCCATGGACTTCACCTGCTCCTCACCGAGGAGGTTCGGAGCACTGACACCGATGAAGACGTCCGCGCCGTTCAGTGCTTCATGCAGCGTCCCGGAGAAAGCATTCTGGTTGGTGTTCTCGGCAATCCAGCGGCGGTGCTCGTCGGTGTAGTTCTGCCCGCTGTGGATGGCGCCCTTGCGGTCACACGCCACGATGTTCTTCGCACCCTGGGCCTGCAGCAGCTGGATGATGGCTGATCCGGCGGCGCCGACGCCGGAAACGACAATCCGCACGTTCTCGATCTTCTTGTCCACAACGCGGAGGGCATTGGTCAGCGCGGCCAGCGTCACAATGGCGGTGCCGTGCTGGTCATCGTGGAAGACGGGAATATCCAGCTCCTCGCGCAGCCGGTTCTCAATCTCGAAGCACCGGGGAGCTGCGATGTCTTCGAGGTTCACTCCGCCGTAGACGGGCGCGAGCGCCTTGACGATGCTGATGATCTCTTCGGTGTCCTGGGTATCGAGGCAGACCGGCCAGGCATCCACGTTGGCGAACTGCTTGAAGAGTGCGGCCTTGCCCTCCATGACGGGCAGCGCGGCGGCGGGGCCGATATTGCCCAGCCCGAGCACAGCTGAGCCGTCCGTCACCACAGCGACGGTGTTGCGCTTGACGGTGAGGCGGCGGGCGTCGTCGGGGTTTTCTGCAATTGCCATACAGACGCGTGCGACGCCGGGAGTGTAGGCGCGGGAGAGGTCGTCCCGGTTACGCAGGGGAACCTTGGGGACAACCTCGAGCTTCCCGCCGAGGTGCATCAGGAAGGTGCGGTCGCTCAGCTTCTTCACGTTCACGCCGTCGAGGGCGTTGAGGGCGTCACGGACGCGCTCGCCGTGAGCAGCGTCGGTGGTGTTGCAGCTGACGTCCACCACGATGCTGTCATGGTGCGACTCAGTGACATCGAGCGCAGTGATCGATGCACCGGCGGAGCCGACGGCGGCGGCCAGCTCAGCAGTAGCTGTGAAGCTCGACGGCGCCTGAACGCGCAGGGTGATTGAGTAACCGGGGCTAGGACTCGCCATTGATGATCCTCCAGATAAGTTATTTCGTATTGTGGATATTATTATCTACTAAGTGGAATTGCAAGCGCGGCGCCTTGGGGGCCGGAGCACAGAAACGGCCCGGAGGTGCAGGGCTGCCGCTTCGAACCGGCGGGGCCGCACTTGCGGGCAGTTTCTGCGCCGAGGGCCGCACGGGCCCACGGCCCCAACACCAGTTTCCACTCTGCGGAAGTAGGGTATCTTTGGAGAAGTTATTCCGCTGTGCGGATAGTTTCTAGCAAGGAGTGCCAAATGGCCGAGAAGGCTGCAGGTGGCGGCGTCCAGTCGGTGGAGCGCGTGTTTGAACTGCTGGAGTTGATTACCGACGCCGGCGGTGAGGTCACGCTGAGCGAGCTCTCCTCCTCTACGGATCTCCCCCTGCCCACGATCCACCGGCTCCTGCGCACCCTGGTGATGAAGGGCTACGCCCGGCAGCTCCCCAACCGACGCTACGCCCTAGGCCCCCGCTTGATTCGCCTCGGCGAGGGCGCCAACAAGCAGCTCGGCGCGCTGGCGCGTCCCCAGCTGAAAATGCTCGTGGACCGGTTGGGCGAGACCTCGAACATGGCGGTGCTCGACTCCGACATGGTCGTTTACATTGCTCAGGTGCCGTCGTCGCACTCCATGCGCATGTTCACCGAAGTGGGGCGCCGGGCGCATACCCATGACACCGGCGTCGGGAAGGCCATCCTGGCCCAGCTCGACAATGAGACCGTGCGCAACATCGTGACCAGGGCTGGCATGCCCACGCCCACGGAGAAGAGCATCAAGTCCGTGGACCAGCTCCTCTCCGAACTCGACAACATCCGCGAGCGCGGCTACTCCATTGATGAGCAGGAGCAGGAACTGGGGGTTCGCTGTTTCGCGATGGCCGTGCCCAACGCTCCCACCCCTACGGCCATCTCCGTCTCAGGACCAATCTCCCGCGTGGACGAAGGGTTCGCTGACAAGGCCATTCCACTGCTGCGCTCCGCGGCGCAGGCGATCTCGGATGACCTCAACCTCGCAAGCTAGGTGCAGCCAGTAGAGTGCCACCCATGAATGACAAAGAGGTTCTGCACCGCTACCTGCGCCTGCGCCGCGCTGACCTGCTCGCGAAAGTGGACGGCCTCGGCGACTATGACGCGCGCCGGCCGCTGACCCCCACGGGCACCAACCTGCTGGGCCTCGTGAAGCATGTCGCCAGCGTGCAGCTGGGTTACTTCGGTGAGGTTTTCAACCGGCCCAGCGGCCGGGAGCTGCCGTGGTTCGACGACGACGCCACCCCGGAAGCCGATCTGTGGCTCACCGCTGAGGAGACCCCGGAGGAGATCATTGAGCTGCACCACTTCTCCGCGGCGCACACTGACGCCACCATCGAGGCACTGCCGCTCGACGCCGTCGGGGAGGTCCCATGGTGGGCACCTGAGCGCCGGCAGGTGACCTTGCAGCAGATGCTCGTGCACATGTGCGTTGAGACGGCCCAGCACCTCGGGCACGCTGACATCCTTCGTGAACAGCTCGACGGCGCCACCGGCCGCGGGCCGGATGACCCGAACATGCCGCAGCGCAGCGCCGATGAATGGGCTGAGCACTGGGAACGGATCGAAACGGCGGCACGCCATGCCGAGCAGGGCGCCACCTGACCCCCTCGCCGCAAAGCTGCTGCGGAAGCATCGCCGGCCACATACCATTCCATGCAGGTTTGGAGCGCTGGTACGGCGTGTCCTCCAAGACACGCCGAAGATAGGGGGCGTTGGCCAGCAAACCTGCACACAGCGGTTTCGTATCCGCCAATCGTGCACGGAACGGGCGTGGATGCAGCGCTTCACCGCCCAGACAGGATAGCGTGGAATTTCGTGGCCAGACTCGGAGGTAAGTCGATCTCCAGGGCTGCCGTCCTTGTCGCCGGGCTGACTGCAGTTTCCACGCTCCTCGGGTTCCTGCGCGACGTCGTCATAGCAGCAATCTTCGGGGCGGGTGCCGAGCTCGACGCCTATCTCGTGGCGCAGGGGCTGATGAACATCGTGCTGGGCCTGGTTGCCTACGCGATGGCCCGCTCCGCAACACCCGTGGTCTCCCGGGAAGCAGCGGTTGAAGACGGCAACTGCAGGGGACACACCGGCTTCGATGTCGCCTTCACCCTCACCATGGTGGTGCTCGGGATCGGCGGCGTGGTCATGGCGATCTTCGCCGGTCCTGTGGCCTCGCTGCTCGCACCAGGATTCGACGCCGAGACCACAGCCACAGCTGCCACGCTCACGCGCATCGTGCTGGTGGCAACGGTGCTCGTGGCGGGTACCGATCTGCTGGCCGCACTGGCCCAGTCGCACGGACGCTTCGCCTGGGCATCCCTCCAGGGCGTCCCGTTCAACCTGATCATGATCGCGGCGGCCGGGCTCTTCGGCCCCCGCTACGGCATTGCGGCTCTCGCCGTGGGATTCGTTGTGGGCTCCGGCGCACGGCTCCTGCTGCAGTTGCCCCCGCTGCGCAGCCTCGGCACACGGGTGCGCCCCCGCCTGCAGCTGAAGGATCCAGGCTTCCGGGAGATCGCCGTACTGGTCCCGGCAATGCTGGTGGGCAGCGCGGTCGGGAATGTGAACACACTGGTGGACCGGGCTGTGGGTTCCACGCTTGAGGAGGGCGCGATCACTGCGCTCTCCTACGGTTGGCGGCTCGTGAACCTCCCCGAACAGCTGCTGATCGCCTCCCTGCTCGTGCCGCTGTATCCGGCGATCAGCGCTTCGGTGCGCGACCTTACAGAGCTCAGGCGGCTCGTGAACCGCGGCCTCTCAGTGACTGTGACCATCCTGGTTCCACTCTGCGTTGTCCTGGCGGTCGCTGCGGAGCCGCTCGTGGAAGTGGCCTTCGGCCGTGGCGCCTTTTCCCCGGAGGACATCGAGGCCACCGCCACCGCAGTGCTCTGGTACGCGCCGGCACTCCTGGCCCTGGGCATCCGCCAGGTAGTAGTGAGTACCGCGTACGCCCTGGGCGACGCCAGGGCTCCCGTAGTGATCTCCGTGCTGGCCATGGTGGTCAACGTTGTGGGTGACATTCTGCTGGCACCGGTGATGGGAGTCGCAGGCATTGCGCTGGCCACCAGCGCCTCACTGGTCCTCGCCGCCGTTGCGAATGCGTGGCTTCTCAGAAGCAGGCACGACGGCGTGAACCTGCGCGAGGCTTTCGTCCTCCTTCTCCGCGCTGCCCTGTTGGCGGCTGTTGCCGGTGCTGTCGGGGTTGTCCTGGCGAGCCTCGTTGCCGGTCCGGCGCTGATGACGTCCGTCGTCGTGGTGTTTGGGGTGTGCGGCACCTACGCGCTCGGGCTGGTTGTGCTGCGTGCTCCGGAGGGCCGGGTGCCCCTCGACATGCTGCGGGCGGCACGACGCCGCTGAGCGGGGGTGCTGCCTTCGACGCTGTTGCTTACTAGACGCTGTTGCTTATGCGGCGGACGGGCGAAGCGTCACCGGTTTGTCCCGCGTGAACCGCGCAAAAATCAGGTTCAGGGTGGGGCCCGGATCCTTCACGTCCCACACACTGTGCTGTGCACGGCTTGCCCAACGGACGGTGTCGATGAGGTCCGCGGCAAGCCCGCCCCGCCGCTCGATGCGCGCGCGGCGTAAATCTCCCGCAGTCCACGCGTACCTAAAGCCGGCGGGCGCGTCCGCAAGATGCGGCACCGTCTCGCCCAGAGCCAGCCTGCCCCATGCGTCGGCCAGGCCGGGGCGGGCTGCATTGGTGAGAGCGATGGACCCGAAGAACCGGCCGTTGAAGTCGATCAGGTGGGAAACGCCGTCGTCGTCTGTCAAGAACTGTAACTCCACCAGTCCCCACCAGCCGATCTCCGTAAGCAGCGCGTCAACCTGTTGCGCCAGCACCGCGTCGACTGCGACTGTCCGTGCACGAGCTGACGCTCCGTTGGGTGTGGGCCAGAGCCGCGGCGTTTCCTGCTGGACCCTTCCTTCAAGGCGGCCGTCGCGGAAAAAGCCGATGAGCGCACCGAGTTGTCCTCGTATGGGCTCCTGGAGGAGCGGCTCAGCGCCGAGTTCCTCCATGTGGTTGACGCGTTCCTTGGCGGCGGTCATGCTGTCGAACAACCGCGCCTCGATGCGGTGCGGCCTCGTCTGCCCCGGAGACCAGTGCGCACGCGACTTCACCACAACGGGACCCTCCCAGTCAGCGATCGCCTCCGGCGTGGCAGGCACTGTGCGGGGCGCCGCCAGTCCCACCCGGCCGGCGCTCTCCGCGAGCAGGACCTTGTCCAGCGCCCGCTCGACCGCGTCCGGGGAAGGGTGTGCCACAGTCGTCGGGATTTGGTGCCGGTAGGTTGCGAGCGCAGCCATCCAGTCGTCGCCGCCGCCGAAAACCACGTCATACCCGCCGGCCTTCACCGCGGCCGCTACTCCGTTGATGAAGGCCTTACCGTCGCCTCGGGGACGAGGAACTGTGTGACAGACGGCGACGGCGCGTGAGGAGCAGAGCATCCCCCTTCCCTCAGGCGTGCCCACCCCCACGGTCCAACCGGCTGCGCGCAGCGAACGAGCGGCCGCGAGCGCACCGCGGTCACGGGATGTGCTGACGATCAGTGCACGGCGGTGCGCGTGTGAAGCGTCATCAATTCTGGGCTGCGTGTCCACACGGCCTTCCGATAGGCGGGAAACGTCTTGTCCCAGCCTAGGAAGCGCAGATGAGAAACAGATGATAGAGCGATTGAACGGCGAGTCGCAAGCACCGGAACCGCCCTGGCAGGCGGAAGGTCTTCCGGAAAAGTGCATCCTCTGCATGCACTGCATGCGCCTGCCAGGATCAGGGGTGCTGCAGCTTTCAGCCAACCAGCCGCCGTGCTGCTGCCGTGTGCTCAGCGATCAGCGATTCGAGATCCAGCCCGACAACGACGCCGTCCTCCACCCGCCATTGGCCACCGATCATCACCCGGTCGGCGCGGTCAGCACCGCAGAGCAGCAGCGCCGACAGAGGGTCGTGGCTGCCCGAGAATCGAAGGTCATCCAGCCGGAACATCGCAAGGTCAGCCTGTTTGCCCACAGCCAGTTCCCCGATGTCGCTCCGGCCCAACGCGGCGGCCGATCCGCGCGTTGCCCACCCCAGAGCACGGGAAGGGGTGGCGCGCTCGGCGCCGTACCGCAGCCGTTGGATATAGAGAGCCTGGCGCGCTTCGAGGATCAGATTGGATGCATCGTTGGAGGCGGACCCATCCACACCAAGGCCCACCGCTACGCCGGCCTCCTCGAGTTCGATGGCCCGGCAGATCCCTGAGGCCGGGCGCATATTCGATGTGGGGCAATGCGCCACGCCGACCCCCGCGGCTCCGAGCTGGGCAATCTCGCTGTCGTCGAAGTGGATGCCGTGGGCCAACCAGGTTCTCGGCCCCAACCAGCCGACGCTGTCGAGGTACTCGACCGTCCTCATGCCGAACCGCTCCCGGCAGAAGTCTTCTTCGTCAAGCGTCTCAGCGAGATGGGTATGCAGCCGGACGTCATGGAGGTCGGCAAGTGCAGCGCTGGCCTTCATGATCTCCGTAGTGACCGAAAACGGTGAGCACGGCGCCAGCGCAATCTGAACCTGCGCACCTGCAGCGCGTTCGTGGTACTGCCGGATCAGCCTCTCACTGTCAGCGAGGATCACTTCGGGGTCCTGCACCGTCTGCTGGGGCGGCAGGCCGCCGTCGTCCTCCCCCAGTGTCATGGAACCGCGCGTCAGGGTGGCGCGCATGCCGAGCCTGCGCACCACCGACACCTGCACATCGATCGATTCCTCCATGCCGCCCGGGAACAGGTAGTGGTGATCCGCGGCCGTGGTGCACCCGGAGAGGAGGAGCTCAGCGAGCGCCGCAGTCGTCGCCAGTTCGAGATCACGGGGCGTGAGCCGCGCCCATACCGGGTAGAGGTTCACCAGCCAGGGGAAAAGCGGCACGTTGACCACCGGCGCCCACGCGCGGGTGAGCGTCTGGTAGAAGTGGTGATGCGTATTGATGAGTCCGGGAAGCACCACATGGCTCCGGGCGTCGAAGACGGAGTCGTACCGGGCGGCCGGCGTTGCTCCCGTCCGGACCAGTTCCACAATGGCGGCGCCTTCGATCACGAGTCCACCTCCGGCGTCGGATTCATTCGCGGTGAAGATGGCGAGCGGGTCTCGCACCCAGATGCGTTGCATGATTGGATTTCCGTTCCGTGATTGTCAGGGGATGACGTTTGAGTGGCACGAAACGGCACAGGACCACCGCGTGACGGCGGAGTGTGCCGTCAGCTCAGTGGTCCTGTCTGCTGATCCAGGTTGTGGTCCCTGCCTGCCCTGACTCTCGCCAGGCAGGCAGGGATCCAAGTCAGTGCTGGTGCCTTGGAGTCTCGTCGCAGATTTTGCGAATGTCCTCGACGCAGCTGATCTCGCCGTTATCGAGTTTCTGCTTGACTACGGTGTACTGCGCCGCGGTCACTACGGGGATCTCGGTACCGTCCGCTGCCACGAGCTTGCCGCCCTGGAAGCTGTCGCCGTCCTGGAGGGCGGTGAGCTCGTCTGCCCGCACCATGCGCGGTGGGCTGGCAACAAAGACGGAAGCGCGCTCCGGATTACCGGCCTTCAGGTGGTTGAAGAGCAGGTTCATCAGCACCGCCATGATGGCCGCCGAGCTGATTCCCGAGTGGAAGATGATGCCGAACCAGGTGGGGAAGGCGTCGTAGAAGGTAGGGGACACGACGGGGATCGTACCGAAAGCGAGCGCCACGGCAACGATCACGAGGTTCATGTTGCCCTCGTAGTCGACCTTTGCCAGCGTGCGGATGCCGCTCGCTGCCACGGTGCCGAAGAGAACGATGCCAGCTCCGCCGAGTACCGGCGTCGGAACTGCGGCAACCAGGCGTCCGAGGATGGGCAGGAGCCCCAGGATGACCATGATGAGGCCGCCCGCGGCTACGACATAGCGGCTGCGGATGCCCGTGATTGCCACCAGGCCCACGTTCTGCGCGAAGGCAGTCTGCGGGAAGGAGTTGAAGATCGGAGCGACGGCGCTGGAGAGCATATCGGCGCGGAGGCCGTCGGCGATACGGCGTGAGTCGACCTTGGTCCGAGCGATTTCACCGACGGCAAGGATGTCTGCCGTGGTTTCAGTCATGCAGACCAGGATCACGATGGTCATCGAAATGATCGCTGCGATATCAAAGACAGGCCAGCCGAAGGCGAACGGCTGCGGGAAGGCGAAGATGGCACCCTCAGCGACGTTGGAGAAATCGGCGAGGCCCAGGAGCGCCGCGATGATGGTTCCTGCCACAATGGCGAGCAGGATCGACAGGCGGGAGATTGCCGCGCTGCCCAGCTTGCTCATGAGGAGAACCAGAGCCAGCGTTCCGGCGGCCAGCCCGATGTTCGTGAGGCTGCCGTAGTTGTCAGCGGTCCGGTTTCCGCCCATTGCCCAGTTGGCAGCGACAGGCATGAGGGTCAGGCCGATGGTGGTGATGATGACACCAGTCACTACCGGCGGGAAGAATCGGATGATCTTCGCGAAGAACGGCGCAAGGACCAGACCGATCACGGAGGCCACGAGGACTGCGCCGAAAATGGTCTGTAGTCCTCCACCGCCGCTGATGATCGCAGTCATGGTGGCAACGCCGGCAAAGGAGACGCCCTGCACCAACGGGAGCTGGGAGCCGAAGAACTTCACACCGTAGCTCTGCAGGATGGTTGCGGCACCGCCTACGAAGAGGCAGGAGGCAATCAGGACGGCGATGTCGTCCTGGGATACGCCGGCGGCAGTTCCGACGATGAGCGGAACGGCGATGATTCCGCCGTACATGGTGAGGACGTGCTGGAACCCGTAGGCGAATGATCGTCCGAGGGGCAGCCGTTCATCCTCGGGGCGCTGGGGTTTGGCCTGATGTTTCATAGAGCTGACTGCTTTCATGAGTATGACTTCCTTGTCTCACATGAGTAGTGGGGTGAACGGCCGGGCACGGGCTTGTGCCGGGCCGTTCGCGGTTGGGGCGGCGTTCCTGCCGCGCAGGCGCCCGTTCCCAACCGTTTTCTCAGCAGAAGCCGGGGATGTTTGCCCAGATTGCTGCTTCGTTGGTTGATCCTTCGGCGCGCTCGCGTTCTACGGTCGCCTCGATCAGTCCGTACGGCCGGTCGGCCGCGAAGAAGACCTCGCCCGGGTTGTCGACGCCGAACGGCTCGAGATCCACGAGGAAGTGGTGCTTGTTCGGCAGGGAGAGCTTGATCTCCTCGATTTCCGGGTGTGCCTCCAGTGCCTGCTTGCCCATCTGGAACATGGTCTGCTGCAGAGCGAGCGAGTGGGTCTGGGCGAAAGCATCGAGGAAGATCTTGCGAACGCTGGCGTACACCGCGTTGAAGTCGATGTCCGTGGTATTTGCTGCGTAGCGCCAACGGGCGGTCACATCGGTCGCGAGGATGCGGTCCGTGGTTTCCTGCAGAGTGGTGTACTGATCCCGCGGGAACCCGTGGAACTCAGAGCCGGTCGACTTCAATACGGTCAGATCCTCGATTCCGGCGACGATGTGGCGCGTGCCGTTCTCAATGAGCAGCACAGCCGTGCGGGTTTCCGACTTGTTGCGCGAGAACGCGTGATCGTGGTCGCTGATGCGGTCCCAGAAGTACTGCTCCGCCTCCCAGCGTCCGCCGGAAACCCAGTCGAAGCTTTCGGTGAAGTGCTTGCCGAGGCGCAGGAGGAACTGCTCAGGAGAGCCAATACCTTCACGGGAGAACGCGTACACCGTGTTCTTCTGCGTGTCTGTGGCAACAACGTGTGAGTTGTCTCCCTCGGTGTGGGCGGTCTCGAAGTCGCCGTGCAGCTGTGAGGTGACGTTCAGGTCCTCGATCTGGTGCCGCGCAGTGTCGCGGGTGATCTTCACGAGCCTGCATTCGGCCTTGCCGTACTGGTTCCGACCCAGGACGATGCGGCCGCTGTTGCCCGCGGTGTTCTCGTTGGTGTTGGCGTTTGTTTCGATGGTCGGTGTCGTCATTGTCAGCTTCCTCGGTAGGTGGAATAGGCGAAGGGACTAATCAGGAGCGGCACGTGATAGTGCTGCGCCGGGTCGGTAAGTTCAAAAATCAGTGAAACGGAGGGGAAGAATGTTTCCGTGCCGGTCGCCGCAAAGTAGGTGCCGGTCTGGAAGTCAATCCGGTAAGTGCCCGCCTCCAGCGCTTCAGGGCCCAGGGAGGTGATGCGGCCGTCGTCGTCGGTGTTTCCCTCCCCGATGTCCTCCCAACCATCCGCACCCAGCCGGTGCAGTGCGGCAGCAACGCCGGCGGCGGGACGTCCCGTACCGGTGTCGAGCACGTGGGTGGTTATGTGGCTGCGGCTCATGCTGCGAGGACCCCCTTGAGTCGAAGGATGGCGATTTCACGCAGTTGCTGGGCGATGATCTCCAGCTCCAGCGCGGGCGTATTCTGCAGCCGCTCATCGAGAGCGGCGAGGATGTCCTCGGCGCTTCGACCGGCGGCCCGGATGAGGAAAACCCTCCCGAACTTCTCCTCGTAGGCACGGTTGCCTGCCTGGAGCGCGGTCTGGGTTTCGACGGCGGTGCTGACGCCGGCCTGCTCACCACGCGACATGGTGGCTTCAGTGGTATTCCCCTGCGCCCGGTCACCGATGCGCGGGTGATGCGCCAGGGCGCCGTCGATCTCGGCTTCCGTCCAGGGATAGGCTGCCTTTTCGGCGAACGCAATCAGGTCGGCTTCCGAGGAGAAGGGCCGCGCGTCCACGATGGCCTCAACCCAGCGCGGGATGTCAACGCATGGCGTGAGTTGGGCAGCGGCCACTTCGGGGGTACAGGTATTGAGGGTTGCAAGAGGCATGGGTGTCAGCTTTCTATGAAGCGCTATCGCCAGCGCTGAACACCCTTACCCTCGAACGAATTCGATTTGACTCGATGTTTCCGGCGACAGTCCAGGAACCGTGTGGCTCTGGTTCAGTTTCTATATGGTGGAATTTTTATTCCGATTTCATTGTAGCCCTGATCACATGGTAACTGTCAAGCGTTACCTGGATCACATGATAGAGCTGCTTCCCTGCACCAGCCCACCACCGCGTAAATGGTGGAAGATGGGCCTATGGATGCCACCGCCGCATTGAATGAGATCGCCTTCTGGCTGGAACGGGAACTGGCTCCGAGTTTCAAGGTTCAGGCGTTCCGCAAGGCCGCAGCGGCCATTGCCGAGCTGGAGCCCGACGAACTCGCACAACGCGCCCGCGACGGCCGGCTCAAGCGGATGAAGGGCATCGGAGCGCGCTCCCATGAGGTCATCACCCAAGCGCTCAACGGTGAAGTGCCGGCCTATCTCGCCGACCTCCGCGAGCGCTCGAAAGAAGCCCTGGCCAGCGGCGGGTCGGAGCTGAGGGCCCTCCTCCGCGGTGACCTGCACAGTCACAGCGACTGGTCCGACGGCGGGAGTCCCATCCCGCTCATGGTCGACGCCGCGCGTGCGCTCAATCATGAATACCTGGCGCTCACGGACCACTCCCCCACCCTGAAGATCGCGAACGGCCTGAGCGCGGAGCGCCTCACGGAGCAACTCCAGATCGTGGACCAGATCAACAACGACGACGGCGGCAACGGCTTCCGCCTTTTGAAGGGCATCGAGGTGGACATCCTTGAAGACGGAACACTGGATCAGTCGCCGGAGATGCTCGATGAGCTGGACATCGTTGTCGCCAGTGTCCACTCCAAGCTGCGCTCCGACCGCCGCACCATGACCGCACGCATGCTGGGCGGCATTCGCGATCCCCATACCAACGTCCTTGGCCACTGCACGGGCCGTCTTGTCCAGGGTTCCCGCGGCCAGCGTCCACAGTCCGAGTTCGACGCCCGGAAGGTGTTCACCGCCTGTGCCGAGAACAACGTAGCGGTGGAAATCAATTCACGTCCCGAGCGGCAGGATCCGCCGGATGACCTGATCCAGCTGGCACTCGAAGCCGGGTGTCTCTTCAGCATCGACAGCGACGCGCACGCCCCCGGTCAGCTGGATTTCCTCCAGTACGGGGCGGAGCGCGCCGAAACAAACGGCGTGCCGGCGGACCGCATCATTACGACGTGGCCGTTGGACAAGCTGCTCGCCTGGGCGCGCTCCTGAGAGCTTCCCAAGCTCCTTAGGCGTCCAGGAATTCCTTGGCTGCCCTGAAACCGGCTTCAAGGTCCGCCAGAATGTCATCAATGTGTTCAATACCCACTGAGAGCCGCACCAGCCCGGGGTTAACGCCGGCAATGACCTGCTGCTCCGGCGATAGCTGGCTATGGGTGGTCGACGCCGGGTGGATCACCAGCGAGCGCACGTCGCCGAGGTTCGCCACATGCGAGTGCAGGTCAAGGGCATCGACGAAGCGCTTCCCGGCCTCCGCACCGCCGGCCAGGTTGAAGGAAACGATGGCGCCGATTCCCTTCGGGCCGTACGTGCGTCCGCGCTCATACCAGGGGCTTGAGGGCAGCCCGGCATAGGCAACCGACTCGACATCCTCACGCGCTTCCAGCCACTGAGCCACTTCGACAGCATTGGAGACGTGCCGCTCCATCCGCAGGCTCAGGGTCTCCAGGCCCTGGGCGATCAGGAACGCGTTGAACGGGGATACCGCCGAGCCGAGGTCACGCAGCAACTGGACTCTGGCCTTGAGGATGTAGGACAGGTTGGCCCCGAGGGCGCCGTCCGCACCCAGATCCCGTGCGTACACCAGACCGTTGTATGTCGGGTCCGGCGTATTGAAGCCCGGGAAACGGTTGGGATCCTTGCCGAAATCAAACTTTCCCGAGTCAACGATGACGCCGGCGATCGCCGTACCGTGGCCGCCCAGGTACTTGGTGGCCGAATGGACAACAATGTCCGCGCCCCACTCCAGGGGCCGGATGAGGTAAGGGGTGGCAAGGGTGTTGTCCACGATCAGCGGCACACCGGCGTCGTGAGCGGTCCGGGACACGCCCTCAATGTCGAGTACGTCCTGCCGCGGGTTGGAGACGACCTCCGCAAAGAACAGCTTGGTGTTGGGCTGCACAGCGTCCCGCCACTGGTCCAGATTGTCCGGATCCGCCACGAAGGTGACCGAAATGCCGAACTTCTTCAGCGTATGGGCCAGCAGGTTGTAGGTTCCGCCGTACAGGCTCGGACTGGCGACGACGTGATCGCCGGCCTCCGCGACATTCAGGATCGCGAAGGTCTCCGCCGCCTGACCTGAGCTGAGCAGCAGCGCGCCCAGCCCGCCTTCAAGGCTGGCGATCCGCTGCTCAACGGCATCCTGGGTGGGGTTGCCGATCCGCGTGTAGATGGGAGCGAGTTCGGCAAGGGCAAAGCGGTTGGCAGCGCTTTCGGCACTGGGAAAGACGAACGACGTGGTCTGGTAGATCGGCAGAGCACGGGCACCGGTGGCGCTGTCCGGTTCCTGACCGGCGTGGATCTGGCGGGTTTCGAAAGACCATTGGTTGGACATTCAAGGCTCCTTTGGCATGGGCCCGGCATGGTGGGAGCACCGCGGGCCGCGCTTGCCGTCCGGCTGGTGCCGGGCGGCCAGGTCTTCACCCGGAGCACCCCACCGCAGCTGGAGGGTTGCTGGCCAGCAAGCCGGGGCTTGGTGCTGGCGCTCATGACCACGGCCAGTGTAGGCACAGGAGTATCACGCCGCACGAAGATGACGTTCCATGTAATCCACCCGTTGAGTTGCAGAAGTTTTTGTCGCCTAGTTGCAGGTAAAAGTGTTTCCAGGCCGCAACTAGGCGACAAAAACGTCAGGGGAGGGTGAGGAGTGCGTACTTCTCGATTGCCTGGCGTGGTGCGTCTGCGTCTACCTCTCCCCGCTTCGCGAGGAGCTGAAGAGTGCGTACGACGACGGAGGCTGGGTCGATCTTGAAGTACCGCCTGGCTGCGGCGCGTGTGTCGGAAAAGCCGAACCCGTCCGCTCCGAGTGTGGCGAAGTCCTGCGGCAGGAACTGGCGGATTTGATCCGGAACAGCCTTCATGTAGTCGGTGACGGCCACGATCGGTCCGGGTGCGTCCCCAAGCTGCTGGGTGACGAAGGGAACGCGGGCCTCTGCATCGGGGTTGAGGAAGGCCTCCTCCTCGGCGGCGAGTGCGTCACGCCGCAGCTCCGTCCACGAAGTCACCGACCACACATCGGCCGAAACACCCCAGTGGTCTGCCAGGAGTTCCTGCGCCTCGAGCGCCCACGGGACGGCCACGCCGGAGGCGAGGATCTGCGCCTTCGGCCGGCCGCCGTCGTCGTTGCCGGGCTTCAGCCTGTACACGCCGCGCACCACGGCGTCGGCATCCAACCCGGCGGGAAGCGGCGGCTGGATGATCGGCTCGTTGTAGACGGTCAGGTAGTACATGACGTTTCGATCGTCGGAATTCGCGCCGTACATGCGCTCCAGTCCTGCACGCATGATGATGCCGAGTTCATACCCGTAGGCCGGGTCGTAGGTGATGACGGCGGGGTTGGTGGAGGCAAGGATGGGTGAGTGTCCGTCGGCGTGTTGGAGGCCTTCGCCGGTGAGGGTGGTACGGCCTGCGGTGGCGCCGATGATGAACCCGCGGGTCATCTGGTCACCGGCTGCCCAGAAGGAATCTCCCGTGCGCTGGAATCCGAACATCGAGTAGAACACGTAGATCGGAATCAGCGGCTCGCCCTGCGTGGCGTACGCCGTGCCAGCCGCGGTGAACGCAGCAACTGATCCGGCTTCATTGATGCCGGCGTGGAGGATTTGGCCTTGAATCGATTCCTTGTACGCGAGAACCAACTCCCGGTCTACCGAGAGGTAGTTCTGGCCCTTGGGGTTGTAGATCTTCGCTGTCGGGAAAAAGGCGTCCATGCCGAAGGTTCTGGACTCATCCGGAACAATGGGGACAATCCGGGACCCCAGCCCTTTCTCCCGCATGAGATCTTTCAGAAGGCGGACGAAAGCCATCGTTGTGGCGGCCTGCTGCTTCCCCGAGCCCCGGTTCGCAACCTCGTACGCCTTGTCCCCCGGCAGCTCCAGTGCCGCCGCCTCGGTACGGCGTTCAGGAACAAATCCGCCGAGGGTACGGCGCCGGTCCAGGAGGTATTTGATTTCGGGGGAGTCGGGTCCAGGGTGGTAGTAGGGCGCGTTGTAGAGGTCGGCTTCGAGTGCTTCGTCGGGGATGGGGATGCGCAGGTGGTCGCGGAAGTCCTTGAGGTCCTGAAGGGTGAGTTTCTTCATCTGGTGGGTCGCGTTACGGCCCTCGAAGTGTGAACCCAACCCGTACCCCTTGACCGTTTTGGCCAGAATCACGGTCGGTTTGCCCTTGAACTCCGTGGCGGCCTTGTACGCCGCGTACACCTTCCGGTAATCATGCCCGCCGCGCTTGAGTCCCCACACCTGCGCATCTTCCATATCCGCCACGAGGTCCTTGGTGGCCGGGGTCTTCCCGAAGAAGTGATCGCGCACAAACCCACCGGATTCTGCCTTGTAGGTCTGGTAATCCCCGTCAGCGGTCTCGTTCATGATCTTCACCAGATCCCCGGTGGTGTCTTTGGCGAGCAGGTCATCCCACTCCCGGCCCCACACCACCTTGATCACGTTCCACCCGGCACCGCGGAAGAACGCCTCGAGTTCCTGCATGATCTTCCCGTTACCACGCACTGGCCCGTCCAGGCGCTGCAGGTTGCAGTTGATCACAAAGTTCAGGTTGTCCAGATTCTCATTGGCCGCCAACTGCAACAACCCACGCGATTCGGGCTCATCCATCTCCCCATCCCCCAGGAACGCCCACACCTGCTGATCACTGGTGTCTTTCAACCCGCGGTTCTGCAGATACCGGTTGGACTGCGCCTGATAGATCGCGTTCATCGGCCCGATCCCCATCGACACCGTCGGGAACTCCCAGAACTCCGGCATCAACCTAGGGTGCGGATACGAGGACAACGCATGACCGGCCTTGGACTTCTCCTGCCGGAACCCGTCCAGATCCTCCTCGGTCAGCCGGCCCTCCAGGAACGCCCGCGCATACATCCCCGGCGACGCGTGCCCCTGAAAGAACACCTGATCCCCACCACTGGGGTGGTCCTTACCCTTGAAGAAATGATTGAACCCCACCTCATACAGGGTCGCCGCACCCGCATACGTGGAAATATGGCCGCCCACACCGATCTCCGGACGCTGCGCCCGATGCACCATCACCGCAGCATTCCACCGCATCCACGCCCGGTACTTCCGCTCGATCTCCTCATCCCCAGGGAACTCAGGCTCCTCATCGACCGGAATCGAGTTCACATAATCAGTAGTCACAACACTGGGAAGACCCACCGACCGGCCACCAGCACGCGCCAGCAAACGCCCCAAAACATCACGGGCACGATCAGAACCACGCTGATCAATCAACTGATCAAAGGACTCAATCCACTCAGCCGTCTCCTCAGGATCCGAATCCCTACCAACACCCGAACCCACAATCCCCTGATCAGCAACCATGCCAAACCCTCTTTCGCTGCGCGGAACCTGCCCGCTCGATTCACTGCCTGACCGGCATCGCACCCTTGCAATGCGGCAGATGGCCTTTGTCCCTCCGGGTCCATTCCAACCCGCGCTTTCGCAATATGGAACTATTATTCCATTACTATAGGGTGAATGCCTGCCAAGATGGGAATGCCAACCAGAAAGGGCACCGGAACGTCATGAATGAACTGCCGATTGAGTCTCCACGCATTGCCGTCATCACCGGTGCAGGCTCCGGCATCGGCAAGGCGGTGGCGCACGCATTCCTGGACGCCGGCTGGGCAGTGACCCTGGCGGGCCGCCGTCGTGAACCGCTCGAGGCAACCGCACAGGGCCGGGAATTGGCTGACGTACTTCCAACCGATATCAGCCGGCCCGACGACGTCGCCCACCTCTTCGCGCACGTACATCAACGCTGGGGCAGGCTCGATTTCCTGTTCAACAACGCGGGAACCATTGGTCCCGCGGGCGCAGTTGACGAGATCAGCCCGGAGGAATGGACGTCAACGGTGGCGATCAACCTGACGGGTTCGTTCCTGTGCGCGGCGGAAGCGTTCCGCATCATGAAGCAGCAGGACCCGCAGGGCGGGCGCATCATCAACAACGGGTCCATTGCTGCCCACTCTCCACGGCCGCGGTCGGCGGCGTACACCGCAACAAAACATGCAGTGACAGGGCTGACCAAGTCGATCGAACTGGACGGACGCGCCTACGGCATTACGTGCGGTCAGATCGACATCGGCAATACCTCCACAGGGCTTATGACCACCCTCGGCGTTGGCGAGGGCGCGCTGCAGGCGGACGGCTCCCGTCGGGTGGAACCCACGTTCCCGGTGGAAGAGGCCGCCCGCACCGTGCTGCATATGGCGCAGCTACCGCCATCAGCCAACATCGGCACAGTGGTCATGACGGCCAGCGGCATGCCCTTCATCGGCCGCGGCTAGGCGGTCATGCGCGGGGAAAGAGTGGGTAATAAAAGGAAAGCCCTCCGAGGAGACGGAGGGCTTTCAACGGTGCGGAGTTACGGTCTTCAGCTGTACCAGAACCAGTGCGGAGGACTCCACATGGGTGGAACCTGATGTCCATTGAAGGATCCGCAGACGGAGCAGGAATAACTGACACTGGCAGGAAGCAGATCCCGCCCTCCAGAGGAAACACGCGCAGGAACAAAGTCCTCGTAGATCAGGAACTCATCGGTTCCACAGGTTCCGCACCACGGCAAAGCGCTATCCCGCTCGGCCAGCTGCCCCGTTGAGGGCAACATGGTTCTTCGATGGTCCGGGTTGATAATCGTCATTGTTTGCCACCGTCCAACTGCAGTCGTTCTGAGAAGCAATAACTAAGCTCGCTTAGTTAAGGTTTAATAACGATAGCGTTTGTGCGCTAATTACGGAAGTCCTTAGTGTTTCGAAGCAACCGGATTGGCAGAATAGCGTTATGATCCGATCCCGCTCCCGCACCGCCCCGGCTCTCCCCACCACGCAGCGCCTGTCGCTGGCGCGAACCCTGGCTGAGAGCAACGATGTCACGGTGTTCGTGGACGGCACGGCCGTCAAGCTTCCCGGTGAAGCGAGGGACGCCGTCGTCGATCTTCTGCAGAGACTGGCGGCGGGCGACTCCGTGACGGTGACCTCGGTCGCTGACTCGCTGACCACCTCGCAGGCGGCGGAAGCGGCCGGAATTTCACATACCTATCTGCGGAACCTGACCGACGCCGGCGTGATCCCGGTGGAATACCGTGGAACTCACCGGCGCATCAGGCGGGAAGCCATCGACGCGTGGCTCGCCGCCCAGAAGAAATCAGATGCGGGGACGCCGTGACCATCGCCGCGCCTTCAAAGCAAGGTGCAGCTCAAGGCGGACCGGCCCGCTGAGCGGATCAGCGCCGATCACGGAACGGACGCGGGACAACCGGTTGTACACGCTACTGCGATGCAGGTGGAGTTGGCCCGCTACGTCCTGCACTGAACCGTTCTTGTCGAACAACAGCTCCAGAACGGGCAGCAGCTCATTGTTGCGGTCATAATCCTCAAGTTCTTCGAAGTAGACCGACCGCGGCGAGGAAGCCTGCCACCCGCCGCCCGCCAGAAACTGGTACACGCCGATCGAGCGGTAGCGCACTGAATCGCCCAGCAAGGGATCGACCGCGGCTGCCTGCGCCGCCGATCGCGCCTGTTGGTATCCACCCGCCAGGCCATCAGGGGCAGTGAACGGCTCGCTGGCCCCGCTCGTCAACGGAAAGCCTGCTGCACCCGCGACAGCGGCCAGCCGCTCACCATACCGGCGCCGGATCGCGGCCAGCTCCGTCTGGCCCGCATCATGACGGACCAGCAGGACCGAATGGGAGGCCTCACCGGCACTGAAGACAACGACGTCGGCCCCGACGGTGGCCTGCAAAGCTGCGGTACGCCGTGCCAGCGTCCCATCATCGGTGCCCTCCTCCCGGTGTGCCGTCGAACGATCGAGCAGCACCTCGACGTGCCACGGCGAAGTGCCGTCAAGTTCCGGCCAGCCCGCACACTCCTCCAGTGCCTGACCTTCACCCGTGGCGGCAGCGAGGAAGACCCGCTCCCGGCGCGTGCGGTGCTCGGAACCGGCCGTGTTGTCCTCCAACAGCAGGGCCGCAAGCCGCTCGACGTCCTCGCGTACCCCGGGCAGCTGCTTGAGAATATGAGCGGCACTGTCTTCGCCGGCGTCCTGCTGCACCCACAGGTAGCCGACGCGGAAGCCGCGCACCAGCAGCGGTACGCATACCCGCCCAAGCATCCCGAGTCCGGGATTGGCCGGAACCGCGACCGGGCGCACCGCCGTCGTTATTCCGTGCTGCACCTGCCAGGCGCTCACGTCCGCCGGGACCTTCTTGCTGAGCAGGAAGTTGACCCGCACGCGGTCTGCGGAGGATTGGTGGCTGCTGTAGGCGAGGAGGACGCCGTCGAGGTCCTCCAGGGAGAGGCCGCGGCCGAGGCGTGCGGCAATCCGCTCCACCTCGAGCTCCACCTGTGTTGTCTGCACTGACTCATCCTAGGACCGCGACGGCGACACTTGGTGCTCCACAACTCGACAACTGTCGACTGGAACGGATGACGGGTCCGTGTTAGTGATGCCAGTCACAGCGGTCTTACCTTCCGCTTCCCTGCGCGGAAGGCAAGACAAACGACGACGGCGGCACCCGGCGTCGTCGTGCTCGCCCTCCTTCAGTGAGCGGCAGGCGCCCTGTCCGGCGGAGGGAACCGCTCGTATCCTTGAGGAAACAGGCCACAAGCCTGCTGATCAGGTTCCATGGTCAACTTCAGGCAATTCGAGAGCAGACGGAGAATCCCGTGATCATCGGCGTCCCCAAAGAAGTGAAGAACAACGAGTTTCGCGTGGCCATTACGGCCTCAGGCGTGCACGAGTTCCGCACCCATGGCCATACGGTCCTGGTGGAGCGGTCGGCCGGTGTGGGGTCCAACATCACCGATGACGAATATGTGGCCGCTGGCGCGGAGATCGTCGACGATGCCGATGATGTGTGGGCGCGGGCTGACATGGTCATGAAGGTCAAGGAGCCGATCGCGGAGGAGTACCACCGCTTCCGGGAGGGCCTCATCCTCTTCACCTATCTTCACCTCGCCGCTGAACCGAAGTTGACCCATGCTCTGATCGAAGCCGGCGTCACGGCAATTGCCTATGAAACCGTCCAGGATGGTCGGGCACTTCCGCTGCTGGCCCCCATGTCCGAGGTGGCCGGGCGGTTGTCGGTTCAGGTTGGAGCGCAGGTCATGACCGCGCCCTCGGGTGGTCCGGGCCTGCTGCTGGGCGGCGTGCCCGGCGTGCGGCCGGCAAAGGTTGTGGTGCTGGGTGCAGGTGTTGCCGGAACCAACGCCACCGCCATGGCTGTGGGCACCGGAGCGGACGTCACCGTTCTGGACATCAATATCGCCCGGCTCCGGGAGCTCGACGCCCAGTATGCGGGCCGCGTCCGGACCATCGCGTCCAACGCCTTCGAGATCGAGCGGGCGGTGCTGGAGGCAGACCTGGTGATCGGCTCGGTGCTTATCCCGGGCGCCAAGGCGCCGAAGCTCGTCACCAATGACATGGTGTCGCGGATGAAACCGGGCAGCGTCCTCGTGGATATTGCCGTGGATCAGGGCGGCTGCTTCGAGGATTCACACGTGACCACGCATGAGGAACCCACGTTCACCGTGCACCAGTCGCTCTTCTACTGCGTAGGTAACATGCCCGGCGCCGTGCCCAACACGTCCACCTACGCGCTGACCAACGTGACCCTCCGGTATGCCGTGGCGCTGGCTGATCGCGGAGTGCGGGGTGCCTTCGAGGCTATTCCTGCCCTGGCATACGGGCTCAACGTTGCGGGCGGTGCGGTGGCGCACTCCTCAGTGTCCGAGGCACACGGCCTCGAACTCACCGAGGACTGGCGCCAGCTCGTCTAAACGGTGTGAGCCGCTTCGATGATCCGGTGGGCACGCAGACTGTCCGCCGGATCAACCGGGACTGGCTCGCCCTCCTGCAGCGCAGCTGCGAGGAGGTCATAGAACGCGGGGTAATTGCCGTCCTCCGTGGGATGCCGCATGGCCTCATGGTCAAATCCGAGCAGACCCCAGGCGAGTTTGTCCTCCACACCGTAGCCGGGATCGGAGGGCAGCATGCCTGCATCAACGGCTGCTTCCTGAACGTCCACTCCCCACTTGGTGTACGCGGATCCGGAGCCCGTGACCCGGAACCGCGGGGCCGCCTGCGGCGCGAGTGCGTTCATCCAGAGGTGACTGATCACGCCTGAGGAATGCTTCAGGGCCACAAAGACGTCATCGTCCGGCCCTTCGGCTTCGCGGTGGGCCGCGCGTTCCGCATGAATGAGCTCAGCATCTCCGAAGAGCTGCAATGCCTGATCGATCAGGTGCGGGCCGAGGTCATAAAGGATACCGCCGCCCTCCTCGGCTCCGCTGGTTGCTTTCCAGGGTTTGGTGACCAGCGGCTTATAGGTTTCCATCCGGGATTCGAACCGCCGCACCTGGCCCAGCTTGCCCGCCTCGAGCAGCTTTTTCACGGTCAGGAAATCGCCGTCCCAGCGCCTGTTCTGGAAGACCGTCAGCAACTGCCCCTCCGCCTGTGCCAGCGCGATGAGCCGCTCACCGTCCGCTGAATCAACGACAAAGGGCTTATCCACGACGACGGCGGCGCCTCCCCTCAGCGCCCGCTCGGCCAGCTGGGCGTGAGTGGCCGGAGGCGTACTCACGACAACGAGATCCAGCAGGTCCAGCTGCTGCCACAGCTCATCGACGGTGGAAAGGGTCCGCGTGTCCGGATAGCGGGCTTCAACCTGCGCAATACGGTCCCCGTTGGATGTCACGACAACATCGAGTGAATACCGGCTGTTGGTGCTGATGAAGGGCGCGTGAAATACCCGCCCACCAAGGCCGAATCCGATGAGGGCAGTCCTGATTTTCTCCATGGCCCAACCCTAGGGCCACGGCGGGACTTGAGCACCAGGATTTGTTTCACCGGTCCGAATTTGCGGACGGGTGAAGCCATACTATGATCATCTATCGGTCAAGCAGTGGCTATTGAATCTCTCACCTTAAGGGACCCTATGGCCACCGCTTCGGACCCCGGCATGCACACACCTTCTGATCCTGGCATCGACCTGCCCGATCCCTTCAGCACTGCTGAAATCAACGAAAACGACGGCGCGCCGCTGCACACGCATTCAACGCGGCTCATGCTGACCACGGCAGCACATTTTGTCCAGGAGCACCTGCATTCCCAGCTGGCCGAACTCCGGCTGACTCCGGTTGACCTGTCGGTCCTGAGCGGTCTGGCGGAGTTGTCTGCAGCCTCCATCCCCGATGTTGCAGCGCAGTGCCTCCTGTCAGAGGAGATCACCGCACGCTCCCTCGCCGAACTCAGCCAATTGGAGTTCGTGAAGGCGGAGAACGCCAGGTATTCGATGACCGCCGCCGGCCGCCGCGCGCTCACCGAGGCACGTGATCTCGAGGATGATCTGTTCGCCGAGAAGAGCACAACACTGCGCATGGAACTCGGCTCATTGATCAGCCGTCTTCGCGACGGCGGAGTACTCGACCCGAAGTAGCTTGAGCGTCGGTCCTTCCGGAGAGGGCCCTGCTCGGCTAGTGCCAGAGACTGCCTGCCCACGCAGCATCGCGCAGATAGTCGCGGGCCGCTCCCACGTCCCAGAGCTCTCCCTGGGAGGCGATCACACCCATGCCCCGAAGGTCCTCGACCGTATCGGGGGAACATCCCAGGGCCTCGCTCAGGTCGTGTGCGTCTGCGGCGAGGATGACGTCTTCGTTGTAGGCCATGCGTGCACTTTTCCTTTCTCGTCTGGGGTGGCGACGATCGAGCAGGACGAAGGTCAGTTCCGGCTGAACAGGGCGCGTTCCCGTTCAACGCTCCAGGTACGGGCATACAAACCGAGTACTGCTTCCTCACGGGGACTGAAACCCAGGCGGTTCAGTGTCATATGCGCGTGATGGACCGTCAGGTGCTGGGCGCTGCGGCTGACGCGGACCCTGTCCGCGCGATACAGATAGGCGTCCAGTGTGCGGAACCACCGGCGTCTCCAATTGTGGACCGCTGACTCGGCGGCGGTAGCGGCCATCAGACTTTGGAATGCGGGCGTCTTGGCGCTCACCTGGTTGGCCATGGCCTCCCGGACGGCGGGGCCGCGGGCACCGAGATCCGGCGTGCAGGTCCTGAGATGGCTGTCCCAGTAGTAATCCCAGGAAATTCGGCGCCGATCAGCCCAACTGGCTGATCGCGAGCCCTTCATCATGCTGCGTGCAGAGTCGAAGAGAACCAGCGCGGCGAAAGCGGACCGACTGTGCATCTTGGTGAAGCGCTGTGTGCCCCAGGCAGCGAGCTCGGAGGAGAGTTCGAAAACTTCCTCTGCCAGCTGCAGGCCTTCAACGCCGCCATACTTGAAGAGCTCAGACTCAAGCTGGGGATCCGCGTCTTCCGCCCCGCGCAGATAGTACCCATGCGTAGCGGGAGTTGAGATAGATTGCCGGGAGGGCGCCGCGGCCAGAGCGCCGCCATTGCGCTTCAGAAGTACTTGATGGACTGTTTGCAACCGTTCGATGGTGGCGGGCTGCGCCAGAATGTGCAGCCGTACCTGAACAGATGACGATGGTTCTACACTCCGCGTATAGAACCATCTTTCGGCCCGCAGTACGTGGGCCTGCGCCGCCAGCGGGGTAACCAGGTCTCCAATGATGCCGTCCGCTACATCGAAGCCGCCTGCATGAGTGGAAAGATGCCACCATTGAGTGCTGAGTGCGGTTCGTGAGGCGGTTCGAACTGCGGTCAGCTGACTCATGGCATCCTCCTTCGGGCTAATGGTTACCCCCGCTGGGGCGAGTCTTTGGGCGTTTCAGCTTCGCGACGAAGACCTGAATCGCTGTGTGGTTGGTCTTATTTCGGCCAATCCCAGCTTGCGGTTACCGTCTTTGGCCAGTCCCAGCTAGCTGCTCCAACTGCCGGGGTTGCCGGTGCAAGAACCGCTGCTGCGACAAGGATCCCTGCGGCTGCGCCGATAATCTTCTTCACTGGACGTTCCCTTTCGTCAGGTTGCATGTGACGCGATCCGGCTCGCCGTCGAGCCGGTAAAACCAGCATGTGCGTGGCGGTTGCGGGTTGTCCAGCTGAGAAGGCGCCCTATTCAGGACATGGCCTGATGAGGACAAATGCCGTCTCAGACGTTCCCGGCGGACTGTCCAAGGCGAGCCCGTCCGCCCGGTAATACCGCGGTTTGCGTTCCATTTCATTCCTGCACCGGCTTGCAGACAGGACGATGTCATTAACCTGACATGTCATGTTTTTACAGCACCGATTTTGGCGTTCAGCGGCCAACTTCGGGACGGGCACGGCGAGCCCAGCCCCGAGGTCTGTAGGCTACCCCTAGAGAAACGCGACAGTCGGAAAGGGAAACCGGGATGCTCGACGGCATATCCATTGAGCTCTACCGGTATGCCGTTGGCCACCCGGGATGGATGAAATCCGAGGCCTCCGAGGCGCTTGGGTACACCCTACGGGAGATTGACTCGGCGATGGAAGTGCTCGTGGAGCGCCGGCTGCTCAGCGAGCAGGGCGCCTCCGCACACGCGTACATCGCCGTTTCTCCGGACGTTGCTCTGGCTGATCTTGTTGACGCCGATGAGCGCGCTGTGCAGGATCTGCGGGCGAGGATAGCTGCCCGCCGGCGGGAACTCTCCACCCTCGTGCCCACCTATCTTGAGGCCCGCAAGAGTGTTATCACCAGCTCCTCGGTGGAGACGCTGGAAGATCCTCATCTGATCCATCGCGTCCTGATCGACTATGGCAGGGATGTCACGGAAAAGGTGCTGATTGCCCAGCCCGGGCAGGGATCCACGGCCGATGTGCAGGAAGAAAACGTTCGTAAGGACCTGGAACTGCTGAGACTGGGGGTGGAGCGCAAAACGTTGTATGACGTCAGCACCCGTGACCACGTTCCGACGCGCAAGGCAGTTGCTGCCATCACCGCCGGAGGCGGGCGTTTCGGTGCCCTGCCGCGAGTCCCGCTACGGATGCTGATCTTCGACCGGAAACTCGCCCTCGTAGCCCGTCAGCTGGGACATGACGACAAGGCCGCACTAGTGGTTCGAGACCCGCATTTAATCCACATTTTTACCCAGCTGTTCGAGTTCGCCTGGGAACTCAGCGAGCCCTTCCTGATCGACGAGCCGACCGTCTCCCCTCTCAACAGCACGCAGCAGGCTATCCTCAAAGGTCTCGCAGCGGGCTATTCCGATGAGGTCATCGCCCGGCGCCTGGACATCAACGTCAGGACTTGCCGCCGCCACATTGCGTGGATGCTCGAGACTCTCCACGCTGACAGCCGGTTCCAGGCAGGTATCAAGGCACACCAGGCTGGGTGGATCTAGAAAACTTCCGTTGCCTATGAGTGAACGCGTCCTCTAGACTCATCGCGTGACCTCCCAGGATGAACTGAACTCAACGCTGCTGCCCGCCGAAACTGAAGTGGCCCTCGAACGGGCCGTGGATTCAGCTCACCGGCACGAGAATCTGTTCTCCGAGCGAGCCGCAAACATCAAGCAGTCAGCCGTTCGCGATGTCTTCGACATCTCCATCCGGCCAGGGCTCGTCTCGCTGGCCGGCGGCAGCCCCTATCTGAAATCCCTCCCCATGCAGGACCTCGGCAAGACCGCCGAGCGGATCATCGCCGAACACGGGCTGGAGGCCCTGCAGTACGGCGGCGGTCAGGGCATGGAACAGCTGCGCCGGCAGATCTGCGACGTAATGGCCGCCGAAGGCATCACTGATGCGGATCCCGCGGACATCGTCGTGACCACAGGCTCGCAGTCAGCTCAGGATGTGGCAGCCAAGGTGTTTTGTGACCCGGGTGATGTGATCCTGTGCGAAGACCCAACCTATGTCGGTGCACTTAACACCTTCGAGGCGTACCAGGTGGACGTTCAAGCCATTGAGATGGACGAGCAAGGACTGGTTCCGGAGCGTCTTGAACAGCGGATCGCGGACTTGCTCGCCGAGGGCCGCCGCATCAAGCTGCTTTACACGATTCCCAGTTTCAACAACCCCAGCGGCATCACCCTGGCGGCTGACCGTCGCCAACGGATTGTCGACATCTGCCGTGCGCACAACATCCTGATTCTTGAAGACAACCCCTACGGTCTGCTTCGCTTCGACGGTCACCCGCTGCCGCCGATGCGGGCGGAAAACCCTGATGACGTCATCTACCTTGGATCATTCTCGAAGATTTTCGCCCCCGGAGTCCGTCTGGGCTGGGCGCTTGTGCCCCGGCATCTGCACCGCCGGTTCTACCTTGCGTGCGAGGCAGTAGTGCTGTGTCCATCGCCATTGACCCAGATGCTGGTGTCGGCGTATCTGAGCGACTACGACTGGCAGGGCCACCTCGCCAACACCCGGTCGCTGTACAGCGAGCGGTGTTCCACCATGTTGAAGGGGCTTGCCGCGCACCTCCCCGAGGGCGTCAGCTGGACAACGCCGGACGGCGGTTTCTTCGTGTGGGTCACGCTGCCGGAGGGCGTGGACACCTATCCGCTGCTCTACCAGGCCATCGACGCGGGAGTGGTCTTCATTCCCGGTGCCGCCTTCACTCCGTCCGATGAGCCGTCGAACAAGCTGCGCCTCGCCTTCAGCGCCGTCTCACCCGAGGACATCGAAGAGGGCATCCGTCGACTCGCCCCGATCCTGAGGACCGCGATCGAGGAAAACGCGTCTCGCGCATAAAACACTGCGAGGCCGTATCGCCCCGAACGCCCAGGGATCCAGTCCGGGAAACTTAATCCAGGAGTAGAGCGGGTTCTTCCAGGATCGACGCGACGTCGGCCATGAAGCGGGCGCTGAGATCGCCGTCGACGACGCGATGATCGAACGATCCGCCGAGGGTGGTGATCCAGCGGGGAATCACCTCGCCGTCAAGCACCCACGGCTTTTGCTTGATGGTTCCAAAGGCCACAATCGCGACTTCACCGGGATTGATGATGGGTGTTCCGGTATCGATACCGAGCGCACCGATGTTGGTAACCGTCAGGGTTCCGCCCTGCATCTCCGCCGGCTGGGTCTTGCCGGCCCGCGCACGGGCCGCCAGATCATTCAGCGCCACCGCCAGTTCCTTCAGGGAAAGATCCTGTGCGTCCTTGATGTTCGGCACCATGAGTCCGCGCGGCGTCGCCGCTGCAATTCCCAGATTCATGAAGTGCTTGACCAGGATTTCCCGGTCCGTCCAGGTTGCGTTGACCGACGGGTTGCGCGCCGCCGCCCAGATGACGGCCTTCGCGAGAATGAGCAGCGGTGACACCTTGATGCCCTCGAAGTCGCGGGAGGCTTTGAGCCGCTTCACGAACTCCATGGTCCGGGAGGCATCAACATCGACGAAGATACTCACATGCGGTGCTGAGAAGGCGCTCTCCACCATCGCCCGCGCGGTGGCCTTACGGACACCCTTGACGGGGATGCGCTCGATCCGCTCCCCCTGCGGACGGGTGGCTGCACCCCAGAACGACGGCGCGTGGTCCTGCTCAGCGTCCCGCTGGGCCTGGTAGCTCAGCAGGTCCTGTTTGGTCACCTCACCTGAGCCGCCGGTAGCGGGAACGTCGGCCAGGTCGATGCCAAGATCACGGGCGGCCTTCCGTTCGAGTGCCTGAACGAGGCGCGGTACGGCATCATCTGGGGTGCGATGGGTGCGGCGAGGGACAGCTACGAGGCGGCGCTGAACTACTCGAAGGAGCGCCTGCAGTTCGGCAAGCCGCTGTCCG